>BHEQ01000043.1 GCA_003864535.1 Gammaproteobacteria bacterium | reverse complement strand
TGCTTATTCCTAAGCATATTTCTGGAAATTGGGGACATGGTTTTCGCCGTTTTGAGCAATTAAATTTTTCTACACGTTATTCTCCGAGCCTTGAAAACGAAGAGATGGTGAAAAATCTTATTGAGCAAAATTATGACCATAAAAGTTTTATTGAGAGTAATCTTCCTATAATTGATAATCAGATTTATCAGATTTATCAAAATAAACGCCTCATATTTATTGTTTTCAAGAATTAATAATAAGTTGATTGATTAATATCTATCTATAAAGCTGTTTTTAACATAAATTTTGACTAACGCTAAGCAATTATTAAATAATCTGCTATGCTTTAACGTTATTTATAATAATATAAGCATTGGATTTTAATGGAAAGCAAGTTTAATTTAAGATCACTATTACCTGAGTTTCCTAGTTGGTATTTTTGGAAAGCAGATGAACAGTTAACTATCTGGTTTTTGGGATTTCTTTTAGCAGTTTTTTTGGGATTTCTTATTTATTCATCATGGCGCTGTGTGCGTGCATGGCGCAAAATAAACTGGCTTGAAAAGAAATTAAAATATTTAAATCTTGAAAATAGTAATGATCTTAATGATCTTAATGACAGTGCTAAAGAAAAGAATGACAGCATTGGTAATATATGGCTTGAGTTTTATAAGAGCTTACTTGAAATAAATGAAAATAATCAGGCTAAGTTATATAAAACGGCAGATGCGGCTCATTTTTTTAATATCTCAAGCTTAGCGAGTGGATTGGTTAATAACCGTATGATTGCCGCCGTACCAGGTTTCTTAACTGCTTTAGGTGTATTGGGGACATTTGCGGGCTTACAATTTGGCTTATCAGAATTAAATCTTGCAAATAATGTATCTGTAGAAGATATGAAATCTGGAGTTGCTGGGGTAATTAATGGTGCAAAAATTGCATTTATTACCTCAGTTTGGGGCGTTTTATTAAGCGTTTTATTTAATTTTATTGAGAAATTTTTAGAAGGATCATTACGTAATAAAATTAGTAAGTTACAAAATAAAATTAATAGTATATTTCCATATTTAAGTGCAGAATCTCAATTGCAATCAATTGCTGCTGATGGTAAACAAGCTCGTGAATCTTTACAAGGTCTGGCTGAGGAAATTGGAGGAAAAATGCAAGAGTCATTAGTTCAAGTGACAGCAGGCATGCAAGGAGCATTGGAATCAAGTCTGCAAAACATAATAGCACCAGCCATGAGCCAGTTAGTTGATAGAACAAATGAACAAGCAACACAGAGCGCTGAAGGTAATCAAAAAGTATTTGAAGAATTACTTACTAAATTTATGACAGCATTTGGGCAAGCAGGTGCAAATCAGCGCGAGGAGATGAATGTAACATCTTCTAAAATAAATGATGCGATCATCGGAATGGGCGATAAAATGATGAAATTTATTAGCAAGATAGATGCGTCACAAAATGCTTCACACGATAGAGAAATATCTTTAGTCTCTTCAATATCATCACAAATATCATCATTAACTGAGAATATAGAAAGTCAAAGCAAGGAATTTACCAAGTTCACTAAAGATCAATTAATAGGCTTGGGGGATAACTTGAATGCACGAGAACAAAAAATGGTGATGCTTGAACAAGATCGGAGCACAAAGTTTATTGAGCAAACTAATACAATGGTGTCTGGAATAGCATCACAAGTTTCTATTGTAGTTGAAAATACTCAAAAACAAGGTGCTATATTAACTCAATTCACTGCAAAGCAATTAGACGAGTTAACATCAAAATTTGATGCAAGGGAACAAAAATCTCTTGAGATTGAGCAAGATCGGAGCACAAAGTTTATTGAGCAAACTAATACAATGGTGACGAGCATAGCATCACAAGTTTCTAGTTTAGCTGAAAATACTCAAAAGCAAGGAGCTATGTTAACTCAATTCACCGAAAAGCAATTAGGTAGGTTAACAACAACATTTAACGTACATGAACAAAAAATGGTGACACTTGAACAAGAGCGTAATAAGCAATTTATTATCCATATGAATGAAGTAAAAACAGAAATGAAAACTTTATTAGAACAAGTTGAGTTAAATTCTAATGTGCATCAAACTGTTATCAAACAAATACTTGAACAGGCGCATGTATTGCAAGAAAATGTTAAGGCTACAACAAGTTTAAGCATTCAGGCAACGGATAATATGAAACAAACAACGCAAGAACTGCGTGGTATAAGCAATAATATAAGTATATTTGGCAGCCAAATTAAAGATGCCAGTGATTCTTTAGGGACAGGCATTTCTCAAGCAGTTAAAAGCTCTGAATCCTTAGCAGATCAAGCTCAAGAAAACACCAAAATCATTACAAAATTGTTTGAAGAGCTTAAGAATGTCTCTGGAAATATTGGGAGTATGCTGCAACAAGTGGAGTCTACATTTAGTCAGTTAAAAACTAGCCAAAATGAATTTTTAACTGATCAAAAAAATAATTTAGCCATGCTCACAGAAAAAACAACAGGATATTTAGATAGTTATGCTGAGAAAGCAAACAGACAAACAATAGATAGTTTAGATATTTGGTCATCTTATACTAGAGAGTATTCATCACAAATGATAAGTGCGGTGAAAGCAATAAGTAGTGTTGTTGATGAAATAGATGGTGTTGTTGATAAAATTAAAACAAAAACTGGTAAGTAAATCATGAGAAAAAGACTGACTCAGAGTACATATAATGCGGATGAAGAAAATCCATATTGGGTTTCTTTCTCAGATTTAATGGCGGCATTATTGGTTATTTTTATTTTGGCTTCAATTATTCTCATTATTGAACTGACACAAAAGACCCACGATTTTGATGCAAATAAAATTAAGGCTGATGCGGCTGAACTTGCATTACAACTTGCATTACAAACAGCTCGCATTGAGTTGGAGGATAAAAAACAAAAAGTTGAGGAAGGGATTGATGCCTTAAAAAATGCTGAAAGGGCGCGCCAAGAGATTTTATATGAAACGAAAGAGGAACTTAAAAAACACAATATTATTATTGAAGTGGCAGATAATGACACAGTGTTGCGGATTCCTGAAAAAGTACTTACCTTTGCCTCAGGAGATGACAAAATCCCAGCGGATGAGGAAACTCAAAATGCTGTAAAAACAATTGGCAGAAGCTTGCACCAAGCTATTTTGAAAAACAATCGCTTTATCTATCTTGATACTGTTTTTATTGAGGGACATACTGATAGTCAACCTATTTATTATCAGGGAAAAGGTAATTGGGGTTTATCAACTAATCGAGCGATCTCTATATGGAGCGCATGGCAAAATGATTTAAATCTTGAGCCTAAATTTGTAGAAATGAGAAATACTTTTGGTCAAACACTGTTTTCTGTAAGTGGATATGCGGCAACGCGCCGCGTTCAATTAGATGAAACTACTCCAGAACAAAGAGAGCGTAATCGGCGTATTGATATTCGGTTTACGGTTAAAAATCCAAGTATTAGTAATCTTGAAGAAATTGCCAAATGATAAAATTTCCAGCCAATTATAAATTTTTCATACCTCCTAATTTATTAGATCAAGAAATTCAAAAAATGCAGGATCTTATTAAAGAGCTTAAAAAAATGAAATCCAAGGTAGGCACAGGCTCACCGTTATATGAGCAAACTTATAATAAACTTTATACCGCGATTGAGCGCAAAGAACCGCTAGATAGATTGTTAGAATCTCGTCTTGATCTGCGTGCTTTGGGGGCAATTTTATTTTCAGATATCCAAGATAAAGTACATTTAAATCCAAAAGTATTTAGTCAGATTGATATTATTACACCTAAACCTAGCTCATTATTTTTAGAATTCACATATCAATATTTTTTAGCGCAATATGATCAAATAGAAGACTATGAACTGCTTGCAAAATGGCTCTTAGATGCAAGACCTAAACGTAATTTAGAACAAGATTATGATCATAATATACTTTCCATAAATGGTGCCAAATGGTTTGCACAAACAGCAATAGATGCTGATTGTGAGTTTGATGATCTATCAAAAAAATTAGGCTTGGATCATTATTTAAATGGGCGGTTTATGCTTCTTGCAAAACAAATTTATTATGTAGAACAATTAAATAAAATTCCTCTTAATCAAGATCATTCTCTTTTAAAAGAAGTTCAAAAGAAAAAGGTATATAGCGCAAAATATGATAAAGACACGCTTTTAGGGCATCAAGTTTTACGAATAATAATTGAGCGCGCGCCTAAAGAATCCATTGCAGATTCTTGGTTAGATGTAATTATGGCAATTGCAGGCGATCCTAGAATTTACAAAAGCCATAAGCGCTATATAAGGTGGTGGCAATATATTGATGCAGCACTGATTGATAAAGTTAAATCTTGGCTATCTAAACTTGATTTGAAATTATTTCTTGAGGCAATTGCAGATTATGCAGAGACATCAGGAGATCGTGATTTTGAAAGAATGTATCTTGCTAGAAAAGCTTTTTTAGAAGGTTTATTAGCAGCAGGTGAGATTACCCATACACGGCTTTATCTAACTAAGGGTGCGGCTAATTATATTAATAGAAATTATAAACCTGAGCATATCCCTGAATATTCTGAAGTTAAGGGTTCTAATTCACTAATTCATGTGCAAATGGGGGATGCGCATATGATAGAAGGTAGCCATAATTGTAAGCTCCGTATTTATGCAAAATTAGACCCAGCAGCACTTGTATTTAATTATAATCGCAAAAGCTTTGATTATTATGAGTTAACGACTGGATTTCCTTATTTTGCTCTTGAAGAGATAACACATAACGGTGTGAAGTTAAATTGGCAGAAAAAAGCGTTAAGTGTATTAAATAATATTGGGATAACTCTTCAACCAGAGGATGTATTAGATGAAGAAGGTAAGAGATTATACAACGATTTATTAAGGAATAAACAATGGTATTGATGAATTTACTCAAAGGGTTTTTACCTAATTTAGCAGAAGCTGAAGGATTTAAATATCAAACGGACTCCAAAGGGATAAACTTTTTGATTAGCCCAGAGAGATTTGCAGCGATTCAAAAAGGTAAAGCAGATCCACTGATTACGACACAATTTGCTGTCCTTAAAATGCTCGCAGAACAAGGTAGTGCGGACATAATTCCCAATGGCTTTATTGTGCCTTCAGAGCATATTGTGCATTTAGATGAAGATATGCGCCAATTATTAAAATTGCCGCATCTTTGGCAAGGCAGCCTTAAAGCTGATATTGAGGGTGAATCGTATAAACCCAATTTTAAAGTTAATTTATACGCAATTGATAACGCTGAATCAGCAACTATGCGTTTTAAAATATTAGGCGGTGCGATTATAAGCTTTAGTAAACAGCGTGAATATAGCTTAACACCTGCACAATATATGGTGTTTCAAGCCCAAGAAATACATAAACTCTCTGATAAAACAGAATTTGATAATCTTAGCCTGATTAAAGTATTACAAGATTCCCAAAAAATTGGACTTCAAGTGGATTTGGCGCATTTTGCGCAGACTATAATTCATATCCCCACTGATATTTTTATATCATCAGAAAAAAATCAACAAGGAGATCTTATTTTAACGCCAACCATGGGACAAAATGCGAGTATTGCAGATATAAATCTTAGATTAGGGCAATTAGATCGTAATCATTCTAAGACCTTACGTGTTGGTAAAGAAATTATTCTATTTACTGAGCCTAGGCTCAAAGCTTTTGAAGAAATAATGAAAAATAGGATCATTCCTCAAAAAGATGTGGAAGAATTTCTTAAAAGCCCGACGGCATTTATTGATGCGAGCTTGATTGATTTTGATACAGGTTTTTCCATGCGTGTGCAAGGAACTGGCGCAACTATTTTTAAGCACCATTATTTTGGAATGACCGATGCATCTGGTATTAATTGGTTTGATGGGTTTACAAAATCAGAAACAATTTGCCCGCTTGAATCTATGAAAAGTGTGATTAAAGATTTAGAATCCTTAGAAAAATTTAAGCAAGAGTATGAAGATGCCCAAAAAACAGGTGCATTTATTCTAGAGTTTGAAGGTAATTCTTTTGATATCAGAAATAAAGAAAATGTACACGCACAAATCACATTATTAGAAAATACCCTTACAAATAAAGCAAGTTACGATCTAGAACATGATGATACAAGTAATATAGATACAAATGCTATAGATACGGATACAACAACTGCTAAAGAAGCTGAATTAAAAGGCATTCTTGTGCTTGATATTGATTTAAATGATACCGACGTTAAATATACTATCAACGAGAAAATTAAGGATGTTTTATCCAAAAGAGACTTAGATTTAAGCGAATATAAAAGAAAATGTTATCCACATCAAGAGATTGGAATTAAATGGATTTTAGGTTTAGTCGAGAATACACGCAAAAATAAAAAAGAATATCTATATGGTGGCGGTGGATTATTAGCCGATGATATGGGTTTGGGTAAAACCTATATGGCACTTGCCGCGATTGAACACCTGTATAAACAAAATGATCTTGATAAAATTGTGAATAAGCCAACTTTAGTTGTTGCGCCGTTAAGTTTATTGGAAAACTGGAAAGATGAGGTTGAAAATACCTTTAAGATAAGCCCATTTGCAGATATTGTGATCTTGCAAGCAGATGCTGACTTAAAAAAATATAAACAAGCAGGCTCTAGCATAGAAATTCGTGGGCAAGCTATACCTGATGATTTACAAGATGAGTCTTTACAGCCAAATTACTCATTAAAATGGGGCAAAAAACACGGCAATGAACGCTTAGATATGCCCGCACGTTTGGTATTGGTAACCTACCAAACTTTGAGAGACTATATGTTTTCATTGTGCAAAATAGACTGGGGGATGGTCGTTTTTGATGAAGCCCAAAATATAAAAAATCCAAATATCTTACAAACTAGAGCGGCAAAAGGCCTAAAAGCAGATTTTAAGCTTCTGGTAACAGGTACGCCTGTTGAAAATAGTCTGGTCGATTTTTGGTGTTTAATGGATACTGCTTTTCCGAATCTTTTGGGAGCTTATCAAGAGTTTAAACAAGAATATATAAAACCTATTATAAACGCTGCGAGTGACGAGCTTGATGATGTCCGCGAGTCTATAGGAATTGCTTTAAGGCTTAAAGTTGGTGCACTCATGCTTAGAAGAGTGAAAGAAGATGAGCTTGAAGGCTTGCCGCAAAAGCATATTTATGTAGGGACAAGCGAGAAACCAGATCATTGGTATTATTCTAAAATTTTAGAATCAATAATGCTCGGCTCGCAAAAAAAGGCTTATGAAGGTCTAATTACCGCTGGTACAAGTGTAGATATACAAACTCCGAATAAACCTGAGCATGTATTGAGTTTATTAAGAAATTTACAATTAGCCTCTTTACACCCAAAGCTCTTAGAAAAAAATGCCTTAATGCTTCCAGATAATCCAAAAGAATTAAAAACTTTATTAGCACAGTCCGCAAAAATACAAAGTTTATTAACCGTGTTGGAACAGATTAAATCACGTAATGAAAAATGCATTATTTTTGTATTAAGTAAGCGTTTACAGCTATTTTTAAGTGTTGCTTTGGGACAATTATTTGCATTAGGATCAATTAGCATCATTAATGGGGATACAGCTGCAATTGATAAAAATAAAGCAAACCCAAAATATGCCACGAAAGCAACTAGAAAATCAATTATTGCAGAATTTGAAGCAACAGCTGGCTTTAATATTATAATAATGTCCCCAATTGCCGCAGGTGTTGGGCTTACGGTTGTTGGAGCAAATAATGTGATCCATTTTGAACGGCATTGGAATCCTGCCAAAGAGGCACAAGCTACAGATCGTGTGCATCGAATCGGACAAAAAAAAGAGGTGAATGTTTATATTCCACTGCTTCATCATCCAAATTTTGAGTCATTTGATATTAATTTGCATAGATTATTATCTAGAAAATCTTTACTAAAAGATGCAGTGGTAACAGTTGAAGATGTAAGACCTGCTCCAGAAGGTATTAATGCCTCATTTAAATTAGAGCCAAATGCAATCATTACCCAGCAATATTTACACAGGTTGAGTTGGCAAGAATTTGAGGCTTTAGTGGTCGAGGTTTTCGCTAAAAAATATCATTCAGAGGATATTTGGCTGACCTCAAATGGGAGTGATAATGGTGCCGATGGTGTTCTCATCTCACAAGGTAATTGTGTGTTAATACAAGCAAAGCATACAAAATCTGAATATGATGGTTATAAAGCAATACGGGAGATTTATGCGGCTAAGCCATTGTATGAAAATGCATTAAATAAAAATATTGATACTCTTGTTTTTGTAACTAATGCCACTAAACTCTCAAAAAGAAGCAAAGAACACGCTAAAATATGTGGTGTGAGTATTATTTCAGGGCATGAACTATCTGAATTACTAGCACAATACGATATTTCTTATGCCATGGTAATCGCGCGTTTAAATAAAGTAAGAATGACGATTTGATTGAATTTATGTGCACATTTATTAGTATATTTATAGCTACTGAGTAGTTACAAATATTAAAATGCCAATAAACTCCATAAAGTTACACTAATAAATGAGATAGGAATTCCAAATCCAGTCAGCAAATTAGCAAGTTCTGGGTGTAGATTTTTATCAACGGCAATAATTGTCGCGGTAACCATTGGTGCCATTGCTGATTGTAAGGTTGATATTTTAAAAACGGTCGGGTCTAACTTGAATAAAAAATATCCAATTAAATAAACAGCAATTGGAGCAATAATTAATTTTATGCTAAGCCCGATAGAGAAAAGTTTATAAATACCGCTCTCTTTAGGAATTCTTAAGCTTGCGCCTACGGCTATCATCGTAAGTGGGGTTAATAATCCTCCAAAGACGCTAAGATTATATGTAATAAGTTCTGGTAGTGGAAAAGGTTTTAAAATAAGCGCTAAAATTAAAGCTTGAACTGGGCGGTAGAGGAGGAGATTTTTAACTATGAAGCTTGCAGAATTTTCTGTGCCTGAACAGAAATTAGCAATGACGAGTCCTGCGGTAAATAAGAGCAATAAATTAGCTTGATCAACCCATAACGCTATACCAATGCTATCTTCTCCCATGAGCGCACGTAACAGAGGGATGCCAACAAAAGATGTATTACTTGTTCCACATAATAAAATTAAGCAGCCAATTGTAGCTTTACTCCATTTAAATTTAAGTCCACACAGCACTACAATAATCGCGGTAACTATGAGCACAATAACAGGGCTTAAAATTGGAAAAATTGCATTTTTAGAGAATTCTTGTGCATGCATCTTATCAAAAATCAAGCACGGTAGCGCAACTTGAATAACCAGCATATTTAAACTACGAATAAAATCTGTAGGACTCCCGAAATTACTTTTAGCAAATTTAGTCGCAAGTAATTTACCTAAAGCTAGGCAAACAAAAATTAAAACTAAGGAATTCATAGTAAGTTTCTCTTACAAAAAATAACCTTCACTTTATATGAAAATATAAAAGTGAAGGTCATAGTAGGATGATATATATTTTATTAATTAATTATTACAATGTCTTAATTGCAGTAATCATATCATTTAAGACTTTTTGAGCATCACCATAAACCATTGTAGTATTATCCAAATAGAATAAATGATTTTCAATTCCAGAAAATCCTGCACCTTTGCCACGTTTAATTACAAAACATTGACGCGCCATATCTGCATTTAAAATCGGCATCCCATAAATTGGACTGGTTTTATCAGTTCGAGCTACGGGGTTAACCACATCATTTGCGCCAATAACTAAAGCAAAATCGCATGTTTCAAATTCAGGATTAATCTCATCTAAATCCATAATTAAATCATAAGGAATACCAGATTCAGCCAGCAATACATTCATATGCCCAGGCATTCTCCCAGCGACTGGATGAATTGCAAATTTTACTTCAATATCACGCTCTTGGAGTAATTTAGTGAGTTCCGCAACTTTATGTTGTGCTTGAGCCACAGCTAAACCATACCCTGGAATGATAATTACTTTTTGGGCAAAGCTCATGTTAATTGCAGCGTCGCTAGCGGCAATGTCTTTCATTGTTCCAGCAACCTCTTCAGAGCCTGATGGAGCATCACCAAAGTTTGAAAATAAGATATTGCTTAATGGACGATTCATCGCCTTTGCCATTAATTGAGTAAGCACCGTACCTGCAGCACCAACAACGATACCTGCGATAACTAGTCCGCCATTATTTAAGGCAAGCCCTTCTAACGCAACAGCTAAACCTGTAAGCGCATTAAATAATGAGATAACCACAGGCATATCCGCACCACCAATAGGAACGGCGATTAACCAACCAAAGCCAAGTGCTAAAATAAAGAAGATTGCAATAACATAGATATTGGGTGGAGCAGAATTTGCGAGAACGATACCAAGAGTTAAAGTTAGAAAAAACACGCCAAAATTAATCATATTACGGTTTTTAATCCGAATTGCTTTATTCATGCGCCCATCTAATTTAGCCCAAGCTACAAGCGAGCCTGTGAAAGATACCGCGCCAATTAAAGCACCAATAATTGCGAGCATTTGCATTCCAGAACTATGCTCAAGGCTTACGGAAACCTCAAGGCTTATATGATTGGAAGCACGAATTAATTCAACCGCTGCGATACAAGCAGCTGCGCCACCACCAACACCATTATAAATAGCAATCATTTGCGGCATATCGGTCATAGCTACTTTTTTAGCTGAAATTAAGGCAAATACACCACCGACAGCAATCCCAGCCATAATTAAGAAGTAGTTAATAAAACCTGCATTTTGGGTAATGGTAGGATGAACAAATGTGATCAGCGTTGCCCCAGCCATAGCCCAACCTGCGATGATAATGCCTTTACGCGCGGTTGATGGATGGCTCATTTGTTTAAGTGAAAAAATAAAGGTAATCGCCGTGATGAAATAACCTAGATTAACAATAGTTAGCATGCTTATTTCTCCTTGCTTGATTTGAACATTTCAAGCATACGCTCAGTAACTACATAGCCACCTACCGCATTACCTGCACCAAAAACAACTCCAATAAAGCCTATTGTCATTTCGAGAGTTGTATCAGCAGTTCCAAGGACGATCATAGCCCCAACAAGAACGATACCGTGAATAAAGTTAGACCCTGACATAAGCGGTGTGTGTAAAATAGTGGGAACGCGTGAGATAACTTCAATCCCAACAAACGCCGCCAGCATTAAAATATATAATGCAGCAAATCCAGTGATCATAATATAAAGCTCCTATAGGATAATTACGAATAATAAAAATATTGAGAATATAGAGTGATAATAAACAAATCAATAATTTTAGATGGCTTTTATAAATTAGATTTATCAAAGCTTGCGATATTATTAAAAGCGTAGTTTACTTATGTAAATTAGAATTTTAATAATATCGCGTAATGCAGAAAAATCAGTTATAAAAAAGACAGTTATTTTAAGCTTTCAGGAATGATGTTGCCATCATGCGTTACTAAGCTTTTTGCGATAACCTCATCTTCAAAATCTAATTCAAGCTTGCCATCTTTAA
>BHEQ01000042.1 GCA_003864535.1 Gammaproteobacteria bacterium | reverse complement strand
CATCTATGTGTGCTTTTTCTGTGTTACGCGATATCATTAAAATGCGCTTTTAATAATATCGCAAGCCTTAAAAAATCTAATTTATAGAAGTCCCCATAATGAATCTGGTGTAAGTAATCCAATAAATATTAGGGAAGTTACTCGAGAACAACATACATATTTCTTATAATAAAACAAGAGAGTATGAGGAATATTATAAGCTTTTACTAAAGGTGCAGCCGCAATGGGTAAACATTCCTGAGGGTTTATTTAGATGCTTAATAGATAAAGCTAAAGATAAAAAAGGTAAAGAGCTTGAAATATTGTTGAAAAATGAAATAGTAAATAGATTCAAATCATTGAATAAAAATCCTAAATGGCTTCAATCCCCACAATGGGTTATTGAAGATGAATATCCACTTATATTTGTTGGTCAATTTGATATCACTAAATTACGGCATGACATAACGCATGCTTATCTTTTTTTAAATGCAAAAACAGGCAGGTACTCAACTGTGGAGCAATCAATGTAGTAGTTTATGAAATAACCTAGCAATAATCTAGGTGCTCAAATAATGGTAAGCTATTTGGCAATGATCACTCATTTAAGTAATCCTAATAATCCGCGTTGTTGATACTAAGACAAATAGAGCATATTATACGCATGATCATTATGATTCTTTTATTAAAATAGACATTTGGGGTTGGAAATTATGCAAGTCGGTAAAATAGTAAAATTAGATTTTTCGGAAATAAAAACAAGTGATGATTTTTATGATGCTATATCTAAAGCATTAGGTTTTCCTTCTTTTTTTGGAAGAAATATTAATGCTCTCATTGATTGTTTGACTTATTTGCGAGAACCTGAGGCCGAGATGAGTAAAGTTCATATTAAAGAATCTGAATATTTACTATTAGAATTAACTAATTTTTCTACTACTAATCAGCATATAAAAGATACTTTACTTATTGCTATTGAAGATGTTAACTTGAGATGTAAAGAAGATAATCAAGAGCCATCTGTGATTTTATCATTTATATCGTGCCATAATACTCAAACAAGCTACCTTGGGGTCAATTTCTAAAACTATTTTATGAGTAAAAATCAATTAATTCTTGATGAAGAAAAATATCCTATTGCATGGAGGTTTAATTCTGAAGATTGCCTTTTATCCTTTGATGATAAAATAAAAATAACTTTCCTTGATAAGAATGAGTCAGAATGCCTTTGGAACAGCCTCTTTCCGTTTGATCATTTAATGAGGATGGATTCATCCTTTCTTTCTATCATAGAAAAAGTTAAGTTAGATTTTTGTGATCTTGAAATATCATCAGTATTTTTTAATGAAAAATTAAAAAACACCTCACTTGTTTTTTTCTTTTGGGGAAAAAAATCTAGCGCAATTGTTCCTGTGGATATTTTTTTAAAATCATGGAGTGATTTTTTTTATCCTAGTGATGAGACAAGCATTCTGTTATTAGCTAACAAGAGTAAGATTATTTTTTCTTATGAAGAGACATTTTTTTATTGTGGTGTTGTAACACAAATGTAGGTAAGCTTGGTTCTGGATATGGATTACTTTTAATTAGGATTAATAAAAAAATGAAATTACAGCAACTTAGGTTTTTAGTGGCAGTTGCTAAAAATGATTTAAATATCTCATCTGCTGCGGAAATATTATATACCTCCCAGCCTGGTATTTCTAAACAAATTAGAATGTTAGAAGATGAATTGGGTGTGCAAATATTTGCACGCGCAGGTAAGCAATTAACAAAAATAACCCCAGCTGGAGAAAAAATATTAGTAATGGCAGAAAACATGCTGCGCATTGCCGAAAATATGAAAGCAGTTGGAGCAGAATATAAGGGGAAATCTAAAGGATCTTTGCATATTGCAACCACGCATACTCAAGCGCGTTACGCCTTACCTATGGTAATTAAATCATTTAAAGAGATTTATCCTGATGTAAGTTTGCATATTCACCAAGGATCGCCTGCACAAATTGCCGAATTAGTTAGCTCTGGTGCGGTTGACTTTGCTATTTCAACGGAACATCCTCAATTGTTTGAAGATTTAATCCTCATGCCTTGTTATCTTTGGAACCGCTCCGCTCTCGTTCCTAAAGATCATCCTCTAGCGCAGCTAAAACAGATCTCTCTTAACGATATTGCCGCATATCCACTGGTAACTTATGTTTTCGCATTTGGGGATAGCTCACCTATTTATCAAGCATTTCATAAAGCAGATTTAAGTCCAAAAGTTGCTTTTTCCGCAACAGATGCTGATGTTATTAAAGAATATATAAGATTAGGTTTAGGTGTTGGAATACTTGCATCTATGGCTTATGTGAAAGATGATGAGGCGGATTTAGTTGCGATTTCTCTGGAGCATTTATTTGATTGGAGCACAACTTATATCAGCATTCGCCCAGAGGTTGTTTTAAGAAAATACACCTATGATTTCATCAAGCTATTTGCAAATCATCTTGATGTTAAATTAATTAATATGGCAGAAGATTTAAAATCAAGCCACGCCATTGCCAATCTTTTTGCAGATATTAAATTGCCACGGCGTTGATAGCTTTTACTCATATCCTTTTGGATTTTGAGTTTGCCAACGCCATGCATCTTGTGCCATTTGATTAAGGTTACGTTGTGCGCTCCAGTTTAAATCTTTTTGAGCGCGTGTTGGATCAGCCCAACATTCCGCAATATCACCCGCACGCCGCGGTTTAATTTCATAGGGAATAGCTTTTGTTGAACCAGATTTTGTTGAGTCAGCTTGATTTACGGCATTAGAAAATGCAGTGATAACCTCTAAAACACTATAGCCGCGTCCTGTACCTAAATTATAAATATGCAAGCCTGCTTTAGATGCGCAGATTTTAAGTGCTGCAATATGCCCTTCTGCTAAATCCATTACATGAATATAATCACGAATACCAGTACCATCTGGGGTGGGATAATCATTGCCAAATACTTGAACTTTCTCTAAATTACCGATTGCCACTTGAGTAATATAGGGGGTGAGATTATTGGGGATTCCTTGTGGATCTTCCCCAAATTGTCCTGATTCATGCGCACCAATTGGGTTGAAATAACGTAAAAGCGTAATGCTCCAGTCAGATTCTGCCTTAATTAAATCTTCTAAAATCTCTTCAATGATTAATTTTCCACGTCCATAAGGACTAGTTGATGCGCGTGGAAAGTGTTCTTGGATCGGGACGCTCGCAGGATCACCGTATACAGTTGCTGAAGAGCTAAAAATAAAGCGCTTAACGTGATGCGTTTTCATAATTGTTAATAGGTTTAAGCATCCAGCAACATTATTTTGATAGTACTCTAAAGGTTTTTGCGTTGATTCGCCTACCGCTTTTAATGCAGCAAAATGAATGACAGCATCAATTTTTTGTTCTGTAAAAATACGCTTTAACAGCTGCACATCAAGAATATCGCCTTCATAAAACTTCAAAGATTGCTTTGTTTGCGCTTCAAGTCTAGGTAATATGACGCGCTTACTATTGCAAAAATTATCCAATAAGATGGGGGTAAATCCAGCTTCACATAAAGCTATAAGCGTATGTGATCCAATGTAACCAGTCGCTCCAGTTATTAATATATTCATTTAATATTTTATTCCTTGATAGTTTAATTATTAATAATTTAAAAGAACCCCTCCCAACCTCCCCTAGATTAGTTTATAACGCTAGCGCCTTCACTTGCTTGGCATAAATAAAATTTTGCCTGTATGCCATTAGAATATAAGGGATAATCTTTCGTAACTTTTGCGCGAATCTCTTCAATTTTTTCAGGAACAGTTAACGCAATAACACAGCCGCCAAAGCCGCCACCTGTCATACGTACTCCGCCTTGTTTACCAATAATCGGTGCGATCATCTCAACTAGTGCATCAATTGGAGGAACGGTAATCTCAAAATCATCCCGCATAGAAGCGTGAGAGTCTGCCATTAACTGGCTAAGTGTGGCTAAATCTCCTTTAGTTAGTGCCTCTGCTGCATCTAAAGTGCGTGCATTTTCTGTGATAACATGCCGCGCTCGTTTAAAAACAAGCGGATCAAGCTGCTGTTTTGCATCAAATAATTGAGATAAACTTACATCTCTTAAAGCTTTAACATCAAAGAATTTTGCCGCAGCCTCACATTGTAAGCGGCGCGTATTATATTCACTGCCCACAAGGTTGCGCTTCATACAAGAATTAATAATTAGTACAGATAAGTGCTCTGGCATGGCTACAGCTTTGGTCTCTAAGCTTCGGCAGTCAAGCAAAAGTGCATGATTTTTCTGACCAAGAGCTGAGATCATCTGATCCATAATTCCACAGTTACAGCCTACAAATTGATTTTCAGCTTGCTGACCATTAAGCGCTATGTCTGCAAGCGTTAAATCTAATCCAAAAGCATGCCTAAACGCAAGTCCTACCGCAACTTCAAGTGAGGCTGAGGAACTTAAACCTGTGCCTTGTGGAATATTGCCAGAAATAAATAAATTTAATCCTTTTAATGTGTTTTGTGGATATTTGCTCGATTTTATACGCAATTGTAGATATTTAACCACGCCGCGTACATAGTTTGCCCATAAAAAACTAGGATGCTTATTAATTGTCGAATTTAAATCAAATTGATCAGATTGATCTGCATAATCTGCCGCAATAACATGAACTTGATCATCATTTCTAGAGGATACTAGAATTCTTGTTTCGTAATTAATCGCACAGGGTAGAACAAAACCATCATTATAATCAGTATGTTCCCCAATTAAATTAACGCGTCCTGGCGCACGCACATAAAAATCATGCGGTTGAGAGAATAATTTTTCAAAATTTTGAGTGAGATTGGAAAACATAAGTAATCCTTTTATGGAAGTTTCTATAATTAAGACAAATAATGGACATTGCTTAGATTGCGTAACCGCTCAGCTGCTTGTTCAGCAGTTAAATCACGTTGCGCTTCAGCAAGCATCTCGAATCCCACCATGAATTTACGCACCGTCGCTGAGCGTAATAGGGGCGGATAAAAGTGGGCGTGGAGCTGCCAGCATTGTGCATTTTCTTTGGGCATGTTTGCATAAGGTGCGCTATGCCAGCCCATTGAATATGGAAATGAGCAATTAAACAAATTATCATAACGCGTTGTGAGTGCTTGTAATATTTGTGCGAGTGATGCCTGTTGTGAGATAGAAAGATCAGTCATGCAATGAATACGCATTTTAGGGAGTAATAAAGTCTCAAAAGGCCAAGCTGCCCAAAAAGGAACAACTGCAATCCAATCATCATTTTCAACAACGGTACGCGCTCCATCTGCGGATTCTTTAAGTGCATAATCTAGCAATAATGGGCTTTGGTGTGTTTTGAAATACTCTTGTTGCTGCTGCTGTTCACGGATAATCTCATTAGGCAGAAAATCTGTCGCCCAAACCTGTCCATGCGGATGTGGATTGGAGCAGCCCATAATCGCACCTTTATTTTCAAATAGTTGAATCCATGCCCATGTATCTTTTAAGTCATTTATTTGAGCACGCCATGTGCAGATTATATTTTTAATCTCAGCTAAAGATAATCTGGGCAATGTTTTGCTGTGATCAGGCGAAAAACAAATCACGCGACTTAAACCGCGTGCAGATTTAGTAGTAAATAAAGGATCAGCTGCCATATTTAATTCTGGTATAGGTGAATCTGGCATTAATGCCGCAAAATCATTATCAAATACAAAAGTTTGTGAATAATTAGGATTTATCTCGCCATTAACCCGCGTATTGCCAGGGCATAGAAAACAGGTTGGATCATGGTGTATGCTGATGGGGATTGAGGGTATTTCAACCTGCCCTTGCCAAGGTCGTTTCGCACGATGTGGTGAGACTAGGACATGCTGCCCTGTTAAGGGGTTATAGCGTCTATGAGGATGATTGAGCGGGTTAAATAGCATAGTTATTCCACAATAATTAGAAAAACAAACAAAATGGCATAATCAATTGATAGTGTAATCGCATTATTAAAAATCTGCGGAAAATAATTTTTTAAAGAATCGTTCCATGGTTGTAACAACCTTAGATTCCGCTCCATTTAATTACCCCCCTAAATCCCCCCTTAGCAAGGGGGACTTGCTCCTCCTCTTGTGTATAAAGGGGGATATTAGGAGGGGAGGGCTTATTTAATTGCTGAGTAGTTACATTATTAATAATTAAATTAATATCTGTTTTAATGTAAATTGATAATGATATTGTTGGCTCGTTAATAAGTAATCCACATGAACACTTGGACTCCACGAATCATCACCGCCAACTCCCATGTGAAAGCCATCAATATTGAGCCATGTTCCGATATCTTCCTTTAATAAATGTTGGTGAGTTGCTTGCATTAAAGAGTTTAGAGAATAAGGACTTATACTGAAATTAAATGGGTAAGCAGTGCTGTGTATGCGTAAGTTTCCATATGTCAATTGTTGTGTTTGGCAGCGTAAACCATTTTCACTTGGGAAAATATACGGTGTGTGCATCTGCTCCAATGGCAAGCACCAGCGCCCATATTGCGCTGAGGAGAGTCGATCAGGATAATTTTCATGAGGACCAAGCCCGAGCCAGCTTACTTCTTGTTCGCGCGCAGCTAGCTGACACGTCATTCCAATGCGTGCAGGTGCAGGCAAATGAGGTGCGAGAGTGACCTCAACGGTGATACTCATATTTCCATTAAGATCAAATGAGTATATTTTTCGGCTTTGAATTAGATTATTGTGGGATGGGCTGTGATAAGTATGCTCCGTGACAATTTGTACTGCATCGGTTAATTGATCCACTTTAATAAAGGTTAATTCAGGCTTTAATTCATACATTCCAACGGCTTTCCAGCGTTCAACCCAAGCATTTGGATCAATATTAGCAGCTTCACTGGTGCCGATATCATTATCAATCGGTGCTCGTATAAATTGATCCTGTAACGGCGTGATCAATTGTGCTTGATTTCCAACCCACCATTGTTCAAGTAAGCCACTGTTACGTCCAAAGTCCCATGATTGTTGCTGATGGGAGATTTTAATTATATGTGCTGTTTGATCGACTACTGGATTTTCGGGGTGGTTTTTAGATAATTCACTTTGATGATATTTATCCTTAATACTTGAAAGCATCCATTGATCCCATGCACACCGATGATGTGATTTAGACCAAGGAGTCGCTTGAATCTGAACAAGCTCTACATTGAGCCAGAGCGCAGCATCTACTGTATTTAGTAAGTTATGTAATTCTTCAGAGCTAGATAGATCAATAAGTTGTACCGATTGAGGGGACATCTTAAGTTGAATACTGCCACTTAGGTGAAGACAGGTTTCATCTGCGCTATATGACTTAATACTCCAATTTAGCTGCTCATTATCCGTATCTCTAAATAGATACTCGCTAGTAATTTGAATTTGTAACGGCTGTTCTGATTGCCATGGAATATACTTAAACTGGAAAAATTGTTGGGCATGTTGTGCTTCAAATAGGCTCGGGTGAGGCGTTCGATCAGGAAAGACGAGCCCATTTATGCAAAACTGACGATCATTAGGAGTATCTCCAAAATCACCACCATAAGCCCAATATGTTGCATGTTTGTCTGGTGAGTTAGATTCAATTTGACGCGTAAGCCCTTGATCAACCCAGTCCCATATGAATCCACCTTGTAAGCGTGGAAACTCTCTAAATGCTTGCCAATAGCGCTCAAATCCACCCAAGCTATTGCCCATCGCATGTGCATATTCACATAAAATTAACGGACGTAATTCATCGGGATGCACCCGATTATCGGGCAAGCTGATCCATTTTTTAAGCGACCACTTAGGTACGGCTGGAAAGGGCTGGTCTTGATCTACTCTTGCATACATCGGGCAGATAATATCAGTCGCAAGTGTATTGGCACCACCGCCTTCATACTGAACGGGGCGGCTGGGGTCATTGGTTTTAATCCAGCGGTATAGCGCATCGTGTGTGGCACCGTGACCTGACTCATTGCCTAATGACCAAATAATAATACAGGCATGGTTTCGATCACGCTGAACCATGCGGATGATGCGTTCGCTCAATGCATTAAACCAGATTGGATCATCAGAGATTCTACTCATTGGCTGCATTCCATGAGTTTCTATATTTGCATCATTAACAATATAAAGCCCATAGTAATCACATAAACTGTACCAACGCGGGTGATTAGGGTAATGGGCACAGCGCACCGCATTAAAATTATGCTGCTTCATCAATATAATATCTTGGCGCATCATTGCCTCATCCATGACGTGCCCATGCTCTGGATGATGTTCATGCCGATTTACGCCACGAATTAAGAGAGGTTGTCCGTTAAGCTTAAGAAGACCATGCTCAATTTTAATTTCTCTAAAACCAATATCATAGCTTTCTAATTCAATAGTTGCACCTTGTGGGGATAATAAAGCGATGACTGCGCGGTATAAATTAGGTGTTTCTGCACTCCAAAGAAGAGGGTGCTCAATATACAAATGCAAACAAGTACGGTCGTGATATGCGCCGCGTTCATCAATAATTTCGCTACCAAAATCTTGGAACATTTCTTTAATAAGTACTTGATTCCGCCAAAGCTGCAGGTTTACTTGATAGTTAGCTCCAGCTGCATTTTCTGGAATATTAGCAAGAACTAGTGCATCTAGGGTTGCCGCTTGATTGTGATTACTTAAATGAGTGCATAATTGAATATCTTGGAACGCAACTTTAGGCTTATTTAAGAGGCTCACATCTCGAAAAATACCACTCATGCGCCATATATCTTGATCTTCAAGATAACTGCCATCACTAAAGCGCAATACCATAACGGCTAATCGATTTTCACCACTATGTAATGCGTGACTTAGATCAAATTCAGCAGGCAAGCGACTATCTTGTGAATAACCTATCCAAATACCATTACACCACAAATAAAATGCAGAATTCACACCATCAAAAATAATCCGAGTTTGGCTTGTTTTAAGTTTATTATTTGATTCTAGCCATTCAGATTTTACTTTAAAGTTTATTGAATAACAGCCTGTTGGATTCTGTTTTGGCACAAAAGGTGGGTTAACAGGAATGGGATAACGAATATTGGTATAGATTGGTACATCAAGCTTGTGCTCCTCTAAATGATCCGTTAATTGCCAATTTGAAGGTACTTTAATCGGTTTAGCATTAGTTAGATCTTGTGCAAGCCATGCTTCTGGTACATCTTCAGGAGCTTCAAAATGATTAAATTGCCATAAACCATTTAAAATTTGAATCTGTGGTGAGAGAATCTCATCACCTTGATTTTCTATTCTAGCAGAAGGATAATCGCGCCAACTAGAAAATGGAGGATGAGTGGGTAAACGCTGATAATGTGTCGTCGTACAGTTTTCCCAATCACGCCTTGAAAGAACGGTAGCTAATGAATAAATATGGTTCATTATATTGCCTTGATATGTATTAAGAGCGCAGACTCAGGATCAATTAAAGGTAATGCAAGACCAATAGTCATGAGTATTTCACCTGAGAGTATTATTTTCTTGTCAATCCAATACGGAAGCTGTTTCATTAACTGAAAGCTTGCTTTAGGCATATCTACAATCTCTACTTGATAATGCTGCATAGGGTTTAAGTAATCTAGGCATAATGGCTCTGGTAAGGCATACTCATGCATTTTAAGTTGGCAAACAGAGACTAACATTTCCTCTTGATTATATACACCATAGGTATAACGACTTTGCTCACTTGAATCTAAACGAAAAGAATATCCATGATGTAATAATTTACGATATTGTTTATGCAGCTTAATATAGGTAGCAAACTCCTGTTTTTGATCATTTGATTCCTTCACTGGATCAAGTTCCACTCCCATATGACCTGCTAAAGCTGTTAAACCGCGCATGTTGATATGATGGCGCCTGCGTGTGGTATGACTTTCTTCAGGGCCAATATGTGATCCCATCACCTCTGGTGGAAAAAAGTAACTCATACCGCGTTGAATTGTTTGGCGTTCTAAAGCATCATTACAGTCAGATGACCAGAAACGATGCGTTCTTTTTAATACTTCAAAGTCAATGCGTCCACCTCCAGAGGAACAGGATTCAATTTCAACGGTTGGGTGTTTATAGATTAGGTCATCTACTAATCTATAGTATGCCATCGTTTGCCCATGTACAGCTGCACACCCTTCGTGTCCTGCTTGTACTATTTCGCGGTTCATATCCCATTTTAAATAGGTGATGCTATATTCTGTCAATAATTGATCTAATCGTTCAAGTAAATAGTTAAAGCAATCTTTATTTTGTAAGTTTAAAACATATTGATAGCGTCCAGAAGGTTGAGTATATGCTGGCAGTTCTAATAGCCAATCAGGATGTTTCTGAAAAAGCTGAGATTTTTTATTGATCATCTCAGGTTCAACCCATAAACCAAATTCCATACCTAATTGATTGACATGCTTAATCACGGTCTCTAGTCCATCTGGATATTTATTAGTATCTAAGTACCAGTCGCCTAGCGCTGCTTTATCATCGTTCCTGCCCACAAACCAACCATCATCAATAATAAAACGCTCAATACCTAATTCAGCAGCTTTAGTTGCCATTTGTTTAATATAATTAGGATCATGATTAAAATAAATACCTTCCCAAGTGTTTAAATGAACAGGGCGTGGTTTGGTGCTAGGAAACTTAAGAATATGTGCACGCACATATTGATGAAATGATTTTGAAAGTCCGTTGAGTCCTTGATTGCTAAAGCTTGCATACAAGTCAGGCGTTGTATAGCTTTGCGCTGCCGATAAAACAATCTCTCCTGGCAATAATAGCTCACCTGCTTGTATAAAGCGCCGGCCATCACTTTTTACATCTGCACGGATTTGATGATTTCCACTCCATCCTAAATGGATACCCCAAACATTGCCTTTTTGTTCTGTAAATCCTTTATTTCCTAGAATTAAACCAGGAAAGTTTTCATGAGAAGTTCTACCGCGCCTATTCTCTTGGATAAAACCATTGTGGGTAAATGGGCGACGCAACGTTTGAAATTCTTGACACCATCGACCATTAAAGCACATTAACTCAGTGACATAATTAGGAAATGGCAATGTTGAAACTAGTTTATTAAGCTGATAGTTTTGTTGACCTGTATTTGTCAGTGTTATGCTTGTTTTTAATACATTTGTTTCGTTATCAAGGGTGTATTTAATGACTATTTTTAATTGAGCGATTATATCAATTGCCTCAAATATCACAGAAGTGTTTCCTGATATGCAAGTCTTATTTGGTTCAAGTAAAAATATAGGAGCCCAATCTAATTGGTCTCTATGACCTTCAAGTGCGGGTGCGCTAAAGAGGCCTGATCCAAGTTCAGGGCAGATTGTTAGAGGAATATCAATATCAAGTCGTGCCTGAGGGACTGCACGCATTGTTGCGCTTATTAAATCCTTGTCGAGGGTATCAATTTTCATCCCCCAATGAATAATCTCGGGTAATTTATTATGTGTATCTAGTTTAAAAATTAGGCTATTATTTTTACTCCAAAGATGAATTAATGTGTTCATACAAGATTCCTCTGCTAATTTATATAGGTATAGTATAAATATTATGC
>BHEQ01000041.1 GCA_003864535.1 Gammaproteobacteria bacterium | reverse complement strand
CACTTACTTTAAAAAAAGGCACAAAAGTTAAAAGTATTCGCATAGTTGGCGGAGATCACGACGTTGATTGCCGTATCGACGGCGTTAGCTTAATGCTAAAATCTTGTTTTTTGAAGAAAGCTTAAATATAGTTTTTTATCAATCTTAGTAATTTAACCATCCACATTATAAGCTAAACCTTAAACTTACAACCCCAAACCTCCAACCACAAAGGATATATTATGTCTACTCAAGTATTAGAACTTATTGCACAACAAGTAGCTGGAAACCCAGTTGTTGTCTACATGAAAGGCTCACCACAATTCCCAATGTGTGGTTTTTCAAGCCGTACTGCCGAAGCACTTAAAGAAACAGGATACCCATTTTCATTTGTGAATATTCTTGAAGAACCTGAAATTATGGAAAATCTGCCTAAATTTGCTAACTGGCCGACTTTCCCTCAAGTTTATATTGATGGCGAACTTATTGGCGGCTGTGATATCACTTTAGAGCTTGCACAGCGTGATGAGTTAAAACCTATGATTGAAGCTGCAATTGCCAAACAAACAGCCCAATAGTATTGTTAACCCCTCCCAACCTCCCCTTCGCAAGGGAAGAGCTGTAAAAGTCCCCCTGTTAAGGGGGATTTAGGGGGAGGTAGCTCGGGAATATATAAAATCAAGCAATAACGGCACTTAACGCCTCTATTGCTTTATTTTTGGCTAAGAGCCTTGCTTGTTGTGCCATTTCTAAACATTTATCTGAAGATAAAGTTGCTAAAATTTGCGCTAATTTCTCACTTGTTAAATGAGTTTGAGGACACAAAATCGCTGCATTTTTATCGGATAAATAACGCGCATTTGCACTTTGGTGATCATCCACCGCAAATGGATACGGAATTAAGATACTTGCAACGCCGCTTGCTGCTAATTCAGAAATAGTTGAAGCACCCGCACGGCAAATCACTACATCCGCCCAGCCATACGCACTCACCACATCATCAATAAATGCACTCACAGTTAAAGATTGTAGGATTAACGGTGCGATTGCCTGCTCATCCCATAATATTTGCGCCTCATCTAATAAGGAGAGATTATTGGCAGAGCCAGCCCCTGTTTGATGCCAAATATTTGCGCATATGCCTGCTTGTTTTAATGCCGCAGGAATTAGTTGATTAATTTTGCGCGCCCCTTGGGAGCCGCCCATTATTAGAATATTTAAGGGTCTTAGCTTTGAGTTTGCAAGTTGCTCACGCTCTAAAATCCTGATTTTTGGCGGGGGTAATTCCCAAAATTGTGCACGCACTGGATTTCCGATAACCTTAACTTTAGGCAAGCTACACTCAAAAGCACTAAATACATGCGTGCTTAGCCGTGCAAGGAGACGATTAGTTAAGCCTGCAACCGCGTTTTGCTCATGAATAATCAGAGGGATTCCCAATATTCTTGCCGCAATCCCACCAGGAGCTGCGGCGAATCCACCAAATCCAAAGACATAATCAGCTTTATATTTTTTCAAAATACGCAGAGCTTCAAGGACGGCTTTAAATAAGATAAAAGGAGCTAAGAACTTGGTTTTAAGTCCTTTGCCGCGAATCGCGCGCATACTTAAACTATGCAAGACATAGCCGTTTTTTGGAACAATACTCGTTTCTAATCCATGCGCTCCAAGCCACTCGACCTGCATATTTTGTTTTTCGAGATGCTGAGCTAGAGCTAAAGCTGGGAAAATATGCCCACCTGTGCCACCAGCCATTATCATAATTCGTTTAGGTTCTAACATATGTTTAGCTTATACTTTGAAAAAAATAGGTGTTTTAAGAGCAAGCGCATCAAGATCATCAGCTAAAATAGTGCAATGCCCAACTTTACGCCCTATTCGTGGCTCTTTCCCATAATCATGATAATGACTATCATTAATGCTTAAATATGGAGTTTCCTCTGGCATCTCACCAATGAAATTTAGCATCGCCGCAGGTTTTAGCATTTTTGTCGCACCTAAAGGCCAATTTAAAATTGCACGCAGATGATTTTCAAACTGAGATGTAATCGCTGCCTCTATAGTTAAATGCCCTGAATTATGCACTCTTGGAGCGATCTCGTTTACTATCAGTTGTGCATCTTTTACAAAGAATTCTATCGTCAGCACCCCAATATAATCGAGTTTATTTAATAAGGCATTCATATAAACTTTAGCCTCATTAAACAAGGCATCATCTTGAAAAGGGGCTTCTGCTAAATGTAAAACACCTTGTTGATGTTTGTTTTTAATCAAAGGGTAATATACCGTTTCTCCATTTTGATTACGCGCGGCGATCATCGAGACCTCAAAAGTAAAATCAATGCATTCCTCTAAAATCAAACCTTTACCGCCAAGAGCTGCAAAAGCTGCTGGACCTTCTTTGGCATCTGTAATTCGTGCTTGCCCTTTGCCATCATAACCCAAACATCTTGTTTTTAAGATCGCAGGAAAACCAATCCGTACAAACGCCGCCTCCAAATCATCCAAAGACTCAATAGCTGCAAAAGCTGGAGTTGGTATATTTAGCCCTTGAAACAAGCTTTTCTCTAAAATACGATCTTGCGCAGTTGCAAGAGCGCAAATTGGTGGATAAATTATCGCATCTAGCTGTTCTAGCGTTCCTGCTGGCACATTTTCAAAATCAAAGGTAATTATATCAACCTGTGCACTTAATGCTTTAAGCGCATCAAGATCATCATATTTAGCCACAATATTATCACAGAGCTTCATAGCGCAAGCATCTGCACTTGGATCTAAGACAACAAAACTTAAACCTAAAGGCGTGCCTGCTAAAATCATCATTCTAGCAAGTTGACCACCACCAATTATTCCAATTTTTTTCATACTTATCTCATTTTTATTATAAAGATAGGACTTGCCTAAATACCTTACTAATTTTTAACTCTTAAAAGCACGTGGATCATTATGTTCTAGAACTTGCAAAGTTTGCATCTTTCTAAAATCAATCAGATTATTTTGGATTTCTATATCATTCAAACCTAAAATACTCGCCGCAAGTATTCCAGCATTAATCGCTCCTGCCTTGCCAATTGCTAAAGTTGCCACAGGAATTCCACTTGGCATTTGCACGATAGATAAGAGTGAATCAAGCCCATTAAGTGCTTGAGATTGAATAGGTACGCCTAAAATAGGCAATGGCGTTTGCGCGGCAAGCATACCGGGTAGATGCGCAGCTCCGCCAGCTCCTGCAATAATAATCTGCAAACCGCGCTCTTTTGCCGTACTTGCATATTCGCTAAGTAAATTTGGGGTGCGGTGCGCTGAAACAATCCGTACTTCATAGGTGATTTTTAAAATATCTAAGATTTTAGTTGTATGTTCCATCGTCGCCCAATCAGATTGGGAACCCATAACAACACCGACTTTAATATCATTTAATTCCATAATTTTATAATTCCATAATTCACTGTTCTTATATCATTCTTATATCTTTCTTAGCTTATTCTTAAACTATTCTTAGATTCTATTTTATTTATTAAGCTAGAAACAATCCGCCTCAGGCACTAGAGCATTGCAACTTAAACATTTTGGCGCGCCCCCTTGGATCGTCAAGTAATTCTCACACAATCCCCAAGTACCAACTGGTAAAACAGGGACATCTTTTTCTTGATTTTGCAAAGAACTTTCAGAACGACATTGCCAAAGTTGATAACACAAAGGATATTCAACCAAGGCCCGACCGCGCTTAATCCACTTAATATCAGCAGCTTTATTTTGTGTGGATAAGATTGCTGTTTGTGCAAAGGCCTTCGTTGCCATAGGCAGCGTCACGAGCAAATTTGTGATTAAAACTAAGATGATAGCTTGGTTATAAGGCTTCATATTTCCTCAACAGCGTCTTTAAGTTGTAAGCGCCCACGCAATGAATTGCGCAAAGCTTCGGTAATTATTACATCACAAAACCCACCAATCAAACTAGCATGACCTTCAAAGTTTACGATCCGATTATTCTCTGTTCGACCAGATAAAATATTAGGGTCTTTACGCGATGGTTTATCCACTAAAATTCGCTGAGTTGTACCAATCATTTTTATCGAAATTGCTTGAACATGCTCATTTATTTTAGCTTGGAGACGCGCTAAACGTAACTTTTTCTCAGCCATCGGTACATTATCTTCTAAAGATGCAGCTGGAGTGCCTGGTCTTGGGGAATAGATAAATGTATACGAGAAATCAAAATAAACATCTTCAACTAACTTCATTGTTTGTTCAAAATCAGCCGCGGTTTCTCCTGGAAAGCCCACAATAATATCTGTAGAGACGGATATATCTGGGCGAATTTCGCGTAATTTACGAATTTTTGCCTTATATTCTAAAACAGTATGATTGCGTTTCATTGCCATCAAAATACGATCAGATCCAGCTTGAACAGGCAAGTGTAAATGGGTTACTAACTCAGGCACACGCGCAAAAGTTTCAATCAAACGATCTGAAAATGCAATCGGATGCGAGGTGGTAAAACGAATTCGATCAATTCCATCTATTTGGGCAACATATTCAATTAAGATCGCAAGGTCTGCAATCTTATTATCAGGCATTATCCCTTGATAATCATTGACATTCTGCCCAAGTAAATTCACCTCACGCACACCTTGCTCAGCCAATAAAGCAACCTCTCCTAATACATCTACAAAAGGTCTTGAAATCTCCTCCCCGCGAGTGTAGGGCACGATGCAAAAAGAGCAATACTTATTGCAGCCTTCCATGATAGAAACAAAGGCGGTAGGACCCTCTGCGCGTGGTGCAGGCAGATGATCAAACTTTTCAATTTCAGGAAAAGATACATCAATTTGCGTGCCATTTCCAAGCCAAACTTGTTTGAGCATATTCGGTAAGCGATGTAATGTTTGAGGACCAAACACAATATCCACATAAGGCGCGCGCTTACGTATTAACGAGCCTTCTTGGCTTGCAACACAGCCACCAACACATAAGACTAAATTTGGCTTTTTCTCTTTTAACTCACGCCACCGC
The DNA here is from genome assembly GCA_003864535.1 of Gammaproteobacteria bacterium. GTDB lineage: Bacteria > Pseudomonadota > Gammaproteobacteria > Cardiobacteriales > Wohlfahrtiimonadaceae > BHEQ01. The sequence continues at coordinate 6,743 of BHEQ01000041.1, read as the reverse complement.
CCAAGTTCTGAAAAAACTTTTTCTTGCGCTTTCTCGCGGATCGAGCAGGTATTTAAAACGAGTACATCCGCTTCATGCACATCCAAAGTTTGCTCAAGCTGACAAAATACGCGTAAGCTATCCGCCATTTTACTTGAGTCATACTCGTTCATCTGGCATCCTTGGGTTTGGATGAAAAATTTTTTTTGCGCACTAACCGCAGGTAAAGAAGAGATCTGTATTGTCATAGTTTAGAAATATCAAATTTAAAAGAATCAAAAAGGATCAAAAGAATCATAAATAAAGAATAGGATTTTACCGTATTTATCAATATTACGTATAAAAGCTCTAGTGATAAAAATTTATATTTTATTTTGTAACTACTCAGTAGAATTAGCATGTTTATTTTCACATGCAACATATTGAACAAACAGATTAAAGAAACCTCTCCCCTTACCCATCTCCAAAAGAGAGGAAACAATGTATACATTAGATTAACGTATACATTAGATTAAAGAGCAAAATTAAATTTAAATAGTTTTTCTATATTTTTAAAAATTATAGAAATAGACCTAAAAGAGCTCTTTAATACAGCTCCCGAACCGATGAAGATGGTTTGATGAGGCTTCTTTAGCTGCAAAGTAGTGACTTTATTTTAAATGATATCTAAAATACTGATTATAATTCTATTTAAATGTATAGTTACTAGTTACTAATTATTAACAATTGATAATCCAAAAAAATATTATGTTTATTTTAAAGAATATATTTTTTTTGCATGTGTTAGGTAAAATTCTTTTAGCTTATAAAAGTCGAGAATATTTAAATTTAAAAGACCAACGGTATCTAAATGATCTTGATTATTAGTATGCCCTATAAAATTCCAAATACCTTTTTTTGTTTGATCACGGTCATGTCGCCATGGTTGATTAAGTGGTGCAATCATACTGTGTGTATTAACAACTCCATCATTTTCTCGCCATTGATAATCATGCTTAGGGCTTGTACCAATGAGTAATGCGTTGCTCAGGAGCAATGCCTTTGTGGTAAATGGAATAGGATAGTGGTTATTAGAAAGCAAACCTTTGTGAGTTGTGCTATTACTAAAGGACATATAATAAACATCTGGGGATGGTCTTAACCATCTATTTTCCTCGGCGGCACCATAAGTAGATAAGGTATATGCTGAGATATCTTTAGAGTGCATCCAAAGGGAGGATGCTAAAATACGTCGCCTATATTCTTTAAATGATTCATTTATCTGTTTTTTAAGCCCCCACTGATCTAATTTAAAATCATAAATAATGTTCTGCTGATTTAATCCACCACTTATGCTAGCGACTGCTACTGTAATATTAACAATAAGCTCTTTGATAGGATCTAAGGAGTTGGACAATGTTGTGCCATTTAGAGCACCTGAAACAGATGTTACTGAACGAATCCAATCTTTACCACCATGAAAGAGAGGATTGGTCATTGCACCTGTTGCTAGCATTTCCTCTTTTGATCCATATTTGAGTAAATGTGCCAACATATAAATAGTAGGTGCGCCTTGGCTATGACCAATTAAATGGACTCTATTATTTTGATTAAACTTAGAAACTAGTTTGGGATAACAACGTCCATATCGTGAATGCCCATGCCGTATTGAATGAGCGGCACCATAATCAACACAAGTTCCTGATAATTGTGCATATAGCTCAATGGCACGATCCCATGTTGAACTAATAGGCCCAACTGCTGCGGTAACAGTAGGGTAGCCTGCTCGGACTAGCTCTTCTTGAAGATCATTAAAGCCACCCCAATATCGATATTTACCTTGCATCTCATCTCTACCCCACCCACTAAAACCATGAACGAGTACAATTGAATCTTTTAAATTTTTGTCGTGTGCAAATAAATATACGCTTGGATTTAATAGAAAACTAATTATTAATAGCGCTTTTAAAATATATTGTTGCATGTCAATACTCCAGAAAAAAATAATTAAAAAAATAGTAATAAGCTTGATAATATTATTAACAAGACTGATAAGCTTATCAAATAGACCATATTATGTATATACTCACTAATATTGCAGCTTGATAAATTAGCAAACCAAATGATTTTCTTTAGGACAAAGCCATTTATGCACTTTGTCGCAGCTGCATTTCAGTTGTAAGATCGTCTTTTTGTACATGGCTAAATTTGCTAGAATTAATTTACATTTGAGAATTATATTTATATTTTAGATATTAACTTGCTTGAATACTTGATAGATTAAAAATCTTGTGTATTCTATGCTGTCTTATTTATTTATTACTTATATTTTATTCATAGAACACCAACCATTAAGGATTAACATCATGAGTCAGATTTGGACACCAGACAGCTGGAGAAATAAAACCGCTTTACAAATGCCCAATTATCCAGATCAGGCACAATTACAAGCCGTAGAAAAACGCCTTGCGGCAGCTCCGCCCTTAGTCTTTGCAGGCGAGGCACGGACGCTTAAAGCATTATTAGCCAAAGCATCTATTGGTGATGCTTTTTTACTTCAAGGCGGTGACTGTGCTGAGAGCTTTTCTGAATTTAACTCGCAAAATATCCGCGATACTTTTCGCGTTCTTTTGCAAATGGCGGTAGTTTTAACTTATGCCGCACACTGCCCTGTTATCAAAGTTGGACGTATAGCGGGGCAATTTGCGAAGCCGCGCTCTGAAGATACAGAAACTATTGATGGGATTACTCATGCAAGTTATCGTGGCGATATCGTCAATCATATTGATTTTAATGCAGCCTCGCGCACGCCTGATCCTGAACGCTTGTGGACGGCTTATACTCAATCAGCCATGACTTTAAATCTGCTCCGTGCGTTTGCTCAAGGTGGTTATGCAGATTTACATCGTGTTCAAGGCTGGACTATGAATTTCTTAGATACCTCACCGCAAGGACATAAATATAGCGATCTTGCCCATCATATAACCGATGCGTTAAGTTTTATGGAAGCTTGCGGTTTAAATGCGGAAAATACACCACAAATTCGTGAAACGCAGTTTTTTACATCACATGAGATGCTATTATTGGGCTATGAAGAGGCATTTACACGAATAGATTCAACATCAGGTGAATGGTATGACACCAGTGCGCATATGGTTTGGATTGGAGAGCGTACCCGCCAATTAGATGGCGCGCATATTGAATATGCTCGCGGCATTGCCAATCCAATTGGAGTAAAAGTATCTGATAAAATGTCTCCTGATGATTTAATTCGTTTGATAGATATTTTAAATCCAGAAAATGAGGCAGGCCGTTTAACTTTAATTACCCGTATGGGCTCTGATAAAGTATTAAAGCATCTACCCCCATTACTACGCCGTGTTAAAGCTGAGGGACGTAGTGTTGTTTGGAGTTGTGATGCTATGCATGGTAATACCATTAAAGCTGATACGGGCTATAAAACGCGTCCTTTTGATCGTATTTTAGCTGAGGTTTCAGATTTCTTTAGTGCACATAATGCTGAAGGCACACATGCTGGCGGGGTTCATTTTGAAATGACGGGCAAAGATGTAACCGAATGCCTCGGTGGCGGACAAAACATTACCGCGCAAGATTTAGGCAATCGCTATCACACTCATTGTGATCCGCGTTTAAATGCTCAACAAAGCTTGGAGCTTGCATTTTTAACCTCTGAAAAGTTAAAAGCACATCGTAGCTTTTCTAAGTCAAATAAATCATAGCTAATCATATTTAAAATAATCAAGGAGGAGGCACGCCATTAATTGGCTCGCCTCCATAGCACTGTACGTGCCAATAGGCATCTTAACTTAAATGTAAGTTGCAAAATATTAAAATTGTTTATAGTTATCTGATATACTTACCACTTACTTTTGATATATAAACACCTCTTAGGAGCGATAATCGTTTATGTCTAAGGTGTAATTTGAGAATAGCAATGATGAAAAGCTCTACATCTAAATCAGTGTATAAATGGCAGCGTCAGTATAGCCATGCAAAGCAGCGGCGGCGTTTTTCTATTAAAAAAGTAATCAATTTTATAATCAGTAGCGTTAAGATTGCACTTTCTACGCTAGCTTTTTTAGCTATTTTTGCCGTACCTTACTTAATGCATGTGTATATCCAAAATAATAATCCAATTAAGTTCCAAAATATTACTATATATGGCAATGTTGATAATATACCCCAATATAAGCTCCAAGAATTAATTAAAATAGCGAGCAATAAAAATGCGCTAACATTTGATCTGGATAATTATCGCAAACAGTGGCTAACTGAGCCGTGGGTCAACTATGTAAAGCTTGAAAGGCAATGGCCTAATCGCTTGGCAATTTATATTGATGTCCGTAAGCCTTTTGCACGTTGGGGCTTTGCAAAAATGATTGATACCGATGGTAATATTTTCACTCCTAAAATAATTCCAGATGGTGATTGGCTTTTTTTGCATGGCAAAGAACAATACGCTAAGACCTTAATCAAGAAAATAAGCCCGACACAAGACTTGCTTGAGGCACTAGATCTTAGAATTATTTCTTTAAATCTTGATGAGCGCCGTGCTTTTTCAATTATCCTCGATAATAATATTCAATTATTATTGGGATCTGAAAATTATGAACAGAGATTACAGACTTTTAGCTTACATTACAAAGAGTACATAGCAGCACGCGCAGATGAAATAAAAAGCGTAGATCTGCGTTACAATAGCGGCTTTGCGGTCAAATGGCGTACTAAGGCTGTGAGTGGAGCTTATAACCTTACCGCGTCACGTCACTAAGAGATACGACCTCGGTACCGGTCCATTTATCATGCCATGCCTGCTTACTTGGATCAATTATTATCCAAAAATAACCTAAGCCAAAACAGCTAAAGCTAATTAATGCCGTGCATATGCGCAAAATAGATTGTATATAAGTAATATTTTCTCCATTTTTTTGCTGCATACGGATCTTCCATGCACGCATTCCAAGAGTTTGCCCGTCTCTATGCCAAAAAAAACTAAAAAAACTAAAAAATGTAAGAACTAAAGAGATCCGCATTAAAGTTAATAAAATTAATGTATCAGAACCTATCGCCTCACCTTTATTAAACGGCAACCATGCTGCAACAACAAGCATAAGAGAGGCACTTAACGCCATGCTATCGTAAAGCATTGCCCCCAATCTTTTATACAGTGGAGCTGGTAAAAGGGATGTGTTTTGATTTAATATTTTCATAAGTTTATAAGTACTTTGCCGCAAATTATTGCGACAATAGCTTATTTATTCAATAAAAAAAAGACAAATTTTATATTTAGTGCAGATTAAACTGATCATTAAAAAAATGAAGCGCTTCTTGATTTATAAATTCATGTACTTTATTTCGATTCACATTCACAGAATCTGTACATATGCTCGGAATTTCCGAACGCATTGCAGTTGAGCATGGTGATAAAAATACAAAATGATCTGCATTAGGGATCACCGTATACTGTACCAGTGAAGAAAGGATTGTTTTAATATAGGCAGCATTATATTGAAGTGGAATCACGGTGTCTTTTTCCGCCGCCACTAAATAGACTGGCTGTAGAACCTCAGATAATCCTTGTTTATCAAAAAATGCTGCGACAGGACTCATCACAAATGCAGCACGAATACGTTGATCTCCTTTAGCAATTAATGGCGGTTTAGATAAAAGAATATCTATCTGTTCGCATAACACACTTGTTGGTAATGCCTGACAATAATTTAATAGTAGCGCAAATTTTGGCTTTGCACCTAGCATCAACAAAGCGGTATAGGCACCTGCAGAAAAACCAGCAACCCCTATTTTGTTAGTATCTATGTTGGCAGATAGTGAGGCATCTTGTAATAAATAATCAAGTAGTGCTGTCACCTGAAGATTACGCCCAATCCATACTCTGTCTGTACCTAACCCACTACTATCTTTAAAATTATCTTCGGGGTGTTCAATCATGGCGACCAAATAATTATTTTTTGCCAAAAATATTGCAAAATCATGATGACTAAATAATCCACCGCCATTTCCATGTGAAAATAGTACTAATGGATAATGCCCTATTTTTACTGGAATGTCTCTCGCAGCATACAGCTTAACCATACCTATTTCTGTGGGCGTGATTGCCGTTTCAGAAGGATAGAAAATTACTGCTTTCATTAGCTTTTGACTAACGGGATCTTCTAGTTGAACCGTACGGAAACCGACGAATCTAATCTCATTTGAATACCCAATATCCATGAAGAAGAATAGTAAAAATACAAAGTAATATATTGTCATATTCTTGAGCATAAAATAAGTACCTTTTAAATTGTATTAAAACCGAATTTGAGTATATATATGTACATTAAAGCAAAAAAATTAGATTCAATAAACTATTACTGTTGATTTATATCATTTTTATAAAATTTTATTTGTTTATTTTATTATTTTAACCTGCCAAACACAAAACCCCCATTTATTTCTAAATGAGGGTTTGCTTACTTACTACTACTAAATTAAGCCCTGGAGATGACCTACTTTCACATGGGGAGGCCCCACACTATCATCGGCGCTGCTACGTTTCACTTCCGAGTTCGGAATGGGATCGGGTGGTTCCATAGCGCTATTGTCTCCAGGAAAACTGGTGTTCCTTAAGCAGCCTCTTCGAGGCAATGCTTAAAAACAAATAGGGTTTGGATTAGTTGGTGTTTCGTTTCGCGACATATATCTTCTTATATTTTAACTTTTTATAGTTTATGGTTTATTGCTTGTACTCGTTACCATGTTACATC
>BHEQ01000040.1 GCA_003864535.1 Gammaproteobacteria bacterium | reverse complement strand
CAGTTATAGATTCAAGCTGAATCGAGAACGGGTCCGCGATCACATAGCGCGTTAGCAGTGCCAATTTTGGGCTAAATTTATCCAATCGAGCCTGCAAACGCCGAATTATATTATTATGCGACCAACTAGGATCACTCATAATTAAACTCTTTTAATATCAGCACCTAAAGCACTAAGTTTCGCCTCAATCTTGGCATAACCGCGATCAAGATGGTAAATATTATCAATCGTTGTTGTGCCTTCAGCTACCAAAGCTGCGATAACTAAACATCCGGAGGCACGTAAATCAGTTGAACTAACCTCAGCGCCAGATAAAGACTTAACTCCAGCAATAATTGAGGTATTGCCTTCAACACGAATATTTGCCCCCATACGCGCAAGCTCCTCAACATGCATAAAGCGATTCTCAAAAATAGTTTCAACTACAGTTGAGCTCCCATTGGCAAGCGCGTTAACGACCATAAATTGTGCTTGCATATCAGTTGGGAAAGCAGGATAAGGCGCAGTTTTAATATTAACAGGTAAAATTGGAGAGCTATCTTTAACTATATGAATAAAATCTTTACCAACGTTAATTAGTGCGCCTGTTTTACGCAGCTTATTGATCAGCATCTCTTGATGTTCAGGTTCACAATTCTCGATCGTAATATCCCCATGAGTAAGCACCGCAGCGCATAGATATGTCCCAATTTCAATGCGATCAGGCATCACTTGATATTCACCACCAGAGAGTTTTTGAACGCCTGTAATCGTGAGTTTTTCCGTGCCAATTCCTTCAATCTTTGCGCCAAATTTAACCAGCATTTTAACCAGATCAGTAACCTCAGGCTCACGTGCGCAATTTTCAATAACGCTCACGCCACAGGCTAATACCGCCGCCATAATGATGTTCTCAGTCCCTGTCACCGTGACCATATCAAACATCACTAAACCACCTTTAAGCTTTGCGGTAGCTTGTGGAGCATACGCATGGACGTAGCCATTTTCAAGGCTAATACTTGCTCCAAGTGCTTCTAATCCTTTAAGATGTTGATCAACAGGGCGCGAACCAATTGCGCAGCCACCGGGTAAAGACACTTCAGCTTTGCCAAATCGTGCAAGAATAGGTCCAAGCACTAAAATAGAGGCGCGCATAAGTTTAACTAATTCGTGACTAGCACGAATATTATCAATTCCGCGTGGATCAATAATGACTGTTTCACCATTAATTTCAACTTTTGCACCCAAAGAGCATAAAAGGTCAGTTAAAGTAATCACATCTTGCAATTGCGGTACATTATGCAAAGTAACAATATCGCTACATAAAATAGTCGCAGCTAAAATAGGTAGAACTGCATTTTTAGCACCACTCGCACGCACGATGCCTTTCAAAGGATGTTTAGAGCCTTTGATGATTAATTTAGGTGTAGATTCATGAGGTTGTATTGTTGCGGTCATAAGATTATTTTGCCCATTGCGCTGGTGAATATGTTTTTAAAGAAAGCGCGTGAACTTCATTATTTTTAATTTTATCGCCTAAAATTGCATAGATCATTTTATGTTGATTGAGCATAGAGACCCCTTCAAATTTCGGGGAGACTATCACCGCATCAAAATGTTGTCCATCATCACCTTCAACCTCAATATGCGTGCAGTCTAAGTTAGCGCTAATAAGGGCTTGGATTTCTTGTTTGGTCATGATAATGCCTTTAATAAGTAGTTAGTAAAAAGTTAAATAAGATAGATGATATACATGATATACAAGGGAACTTCTATAAATTAGATTTTTCAAGGTTTGCGATATTATTAAAAGCGTAAATAGATGTGCCCATGCTTAATCATTACAAAAATCTAGGCGGCTAGTCTACCAAAAAATAAAGATTATCGTATACTTGTGATTTACTATAAATATGATTACAAGCATTAAATGATAAAAAGTCTCATTAATTTTGAAAAGTCTTAATAAAAACAAGGAAAAAAATATGAGCACACAATCTTTATATGAACTCCCAAAATCAGCTTTAATCATTCCTTTATTATCAGGAGAAACAATAGATTTATCAGACTATCAAGGTCGATATTTGCTATTGGTGAATACAGCAAGTGGTTGTGGCTTCACCCCGCAGCTGCAGGACTTAGAAACGTTATATAAGCAAGTTAATCAACAAAAAAAGAATACATTAATGATTGTTGGCTTTCCATGTAATCAATTTTTATTTCAAGAGCCAAGCGTTGATGGAGCACGTCAATGCTTATTAAATTTTGGAGTAAGCTTTCCCGTCACCCATAAAATTAAAGTTAATGGATTTAAGGCTCATCCTGTTTGGAATTTTTTAAAATCACAACAAAAAGGTGCAGTTGGATTAGGTACAATTGCTTGGAACTTCACTAAATTTCTGATTGATGAGCACGGCATAGTCGTTGCAAGATTCTCCCCAAAAACAACTCCCATGAGTATAGAGAAGTATATTTGTATTAAGAATGAATTATGATAAATAAAATAAAATAAAATCAAATAAAGAGGACTTAACATGATCAGAAAATATCAAACACATACTCCAGTTTTAGGCAAAAGATGCCATATTGACCAAAGTGCGTTACTCATTGGCAATATTACTCTAGGTGATGATTGCTCCATTTGGCCGCAGGCAGTGATTCGTGGTGATGTCAACAGTATTAGCATTGGTGAGCGGACTAATATTCAAGATGGAAGTATTATTCACGTCTCGCATAGTGGCGCTATCTCTCCTGGAGGATATGCGACGCTTATTGGATCAGATGTAACTATTGGACACGGGGTAATGTTGCATGGTTGCACGCTTAGCGATGCCTGTCTTATTGGAATGCGCTCAACAATTTTAGATGGTGCTTGTGTATCTAAACACAGTATGCTCGGAGCGTGCAGCCTTTTGTCTCCGCGCAAGCTAATCCCTGAAGGTGAATTATGGATGGGAAACCCAGCACGCTTTGTGAGAAAATTATCCGATCAAGAAATTAAAAATATTTATTATTCAGCAAATAATTATGTTGAACTTAAAAACATATATATACAAGATAACTAAAAGTGCAGTTTACATAGGTAAATCGGCACTAAATAAAATCGCGTAACGTAGAAAAAGCACAACATTTGATTAGAAACTGAAAATAACTTTTATTCACCTAAGCTAAGATATATTTATATTTTCTTAGCTTAAGCGTTTATAAATATTATGCTTTTTAACCTACTGTTTTTTCAGTCAATACAGCATTGTTTATGCCTTTGACGTAATGTTCATCACAAGCGGCGGTAAATAAAACATCTGTTGAGCTATTAAGTGCGGTTTCAGCTGAATCTTGGATTACGCCGATAACAAATGCTGCACCAACAACTTGCATCGCAATATCATCTGATAAGCCAAATAAACTGCAAGCTAGAGGGATTAATAATAAAGAGCCGCCTGCAACACCCGATGCGCCACAAGCACAAATTGATGCAACAAAACTTAAAAGTAGCATTGAGCCAATACTAACTTGAATCCCAGCAGTATAAACAGCGGCTAATGCCATTGTGGTAATGGTGATTGCAGCACCAGCCATATTGATGGTTGCACCTAATGGAATTGATACAGAGTAAGTCTCTTTATTAAGATTTAAGCGGCGGCATAAATCCATATTTACTGGGATGTTTGCCGCTGATGAACGTGTGAAAAATGCAGTAATACCGCTTTCTTGTAGACATTTAAGCACTAATGGATAAGGATTTCTCTTGATTTTAGTAAATACAATTATAGGATTAATAATTAGCGCAACAATAAGCATAGCCGCTAGTAATAAAACGATAAGATCAATATATGATTTCATGCCAGATAAACCCGCGGTAGCAACTGTTTGTGCCACTAAACCTAAAATACCTAAAGGAGCTAAGCGAATAACCCAGCGTACAATTTGAGTTACACCTTGGGCTAAATCAGCGACAATATTTTTTGTGGGTTGGCTGGCTTTTGAAAAGCAAATACCAAGCCCGATAGCCCATGCTAAAAGACCAATATAGTTAGCATGTAAAAGCGCATTAATTGGGTTATCAACCATTTTAAAGATTAAGGTTCTTAATACTTCTGTTACTTGCTGGGGCGCACTAGAAATATCACTAGTTAGATTTAGTGTTTCTAATTTAATTGGATAAATTAAATGTAAGGTAACAGCGACACATGCAGCTAGAAAAGTTCCAATAAAATATAGGATTAAAATAGATTTCATATTAGTATTTACCCCAGCTTGGCGATTAGCTATCGCAGATAGGACTAATATAAAGACTAAAATAGGAGCAACTGCTTTTAAAGATGAGACAAATAAATCACCTAAGATACTTATTTTATTGGCAATACTTGGGAAGAAATGCCCAATAATAATTCCAAAAACTAAACCTATCGCAATTTGTAAAACAAGATGGCTTTTTAACATATTCCAAAAATTATTTTGCGGAAGCTTTGTAACAGTCATAATTAATATCCTTTAAATTTAAATATAAATAATAAAAGGCACAAATAGATGTGCCCGTAATTTTAATCTGTATAACTTAACCTTGAATCATCTTAACTAAGTCTGCAACTGTACTTTTAGCTAAGGTTTGATCTAAAGCTTCAGCCATTACCCGAACTACAGGCTCGGTACCTGAGGCGCGAATTAAAATCCGCCCTGTGTTATTTAGATTATGGGTAAGCTTGGCAATATGTGCTTGAAGCTTAGGAGTATCCCATACTGCTCCTTTTTCAATCGTAACATTTATCATAATTTGCGCATATTTATTTAGATTTGCTAAAGCCTCTTTAAAGCTTAAGCCACTTGCATTAAGCGCGATTAAAACTTGCAATGAGGCGATAATTCCATCTCCAGTACAATGCTTATCCATACATAAAATATGCCCAGAATTCTCACCACCTAATAATAAATTATTTGCTTTCATTTGCTCTAAAACATAGCGATCTCCAACTTTAGCGCGGATAAGATCAATACCTTGTGTTTTTAGAGCATGCTCAAAGCCTAAATTACTCATTAACGTGCCAACTACAGCACGCTCTTTGCGGTGAATTGCAAGAATATAGAGTAGATCATCACCATCATATAAAGTACCATCAGCACCAACCATAGCGACGCGGTCGCCATCGCCATCAAAGCCTATTCCAAAATCTGCTTTTTCTGCTAATACTTTCTTGATCAGATTTTCAGGAGATGTTGAGCCATAGCCGTCATTTATATTTAAGCCATCAGGACTATTGCCAATTGTGATAACTTTAGCGCCAAGCTCACGAAAAACACAAGGTGCAACGTGATATGTTGCGCCATTTGCGCAATCTAAAACAATCGTCAAGCCACGTAAATCTAAAGTACGCGCACTACTTTTGCAAAACTCTATATAACGCCCAGCGGCATCACTAATGCGCCGCGCCTTGCCTAATTTATCAGGATCAACACACTTTAAAGGTTGATCTAAAATTTCTTCTATTTTACTCTCAATCTCATCATCAAGTTTCTCACCAGTTGCCCCAAAAAACTTAATTCCATTATCATAATATGGATTATGTGAGGCTGAAACAACGCAGCCACCAAGCATATCTAAAGTTTGGGTTAAATACGCAATCCCAGGAGTTGGAATTGGTCCTAACATAGCAACGTCAACCCCAGCATAGGATAAACCAGCTTCTAATGCTGATTCAAACATATATCCTGACAGACGCGTATCTTTACCGATGCACATTTGCGCACCTTCTTTAGCAAGCACACGCCCAACGGCATAGCCTAGTTTTAATACAAAATCAGGAGTGATAGGGTGAACGCCTACACGTCCGCGAATGCCATCTGTTCCAAAATATTGACGAGTCATATTATTTTCCTTAGTATTTTAATAATTTTAGATATTATCTAGTTATATAAATATATAGAGTAATACCTTAATTTTAATTAATTTAATTAATTACCTAGCTACCTATCTATTATCATAATTTAAGCATTTGCGTAATTAATTGGCGCAGTGGCGCAGGTTTATATTGCTCTTGAAATGGGATATATAAAACAGGTAAATCAGCTTTATAAAGCAGATCTTGCAGGGCTTGATTGCGCAGCTGATGATGATTTATATCTCCAGAATTATCATTTAATTGAATAACTAATAAGGGTTTAGAGCTTTGATTATCCACTAAAACATAATCAACCAAATTATCTAGAATTTTAGGGTCAATAATACTGTTATTACTTATATTTTTTTTATCAACCTTAATTAGATTGGCAAGGCGTATTTTGGCAAAGATATTAACAGGTAAACCTTGCACCGCATCTTCTAAATTACTAAAAAAATGGAGTTCAAGCGGCGTAAATAAGCCAGGAAGGCAGCGATAATTATAGCTATTTACTTGGTCAACATATGGCGCATTATTTAATGTTTGGGTTTGGGTTATTTTTAAAAAATATTGACGCCCCAATCTTAGAATAGGAAGGAGTGCAAAAAAAACAATCATAATTAGAAAAAGTATAGCTAATTTAGCAATCATAACAACCTTTAGGGAGTGTTTTTAAGTTGGGTTTTGCAAGGCTTGCAATTTTATTAACGGCGCAGCTTAAACAGCCGCATATCTATTAATAATTTATATGACTTAATTTGTTATAAAAAACTATATAAATAGATATGCGCATATTCGATATATATGCCCTTTATTAAGCTACCACCAACCTATGTTTTCCATCTCACTCCAAGGTGCTTGCGGTTTAAGTGGCTTATCTTTTTGAAGTAATTCGATAGATATATCATCAGGGGAGCGCACAAAAGCCATCCAGCCATCGCGCGGCGGAACGTTGATTTCAATGCCAGCTTTAAGTAAGCGCTCACAAGTTGTATAGATATTATCAACTTCAAAAGCTAAATGCCCAAAAGCGCGTCCTATCGTGTAATCTTCAGCGTCCCAATTATAAGTTAACTCTATTTCAGCCTCAGGATTATTCGGCGCTCCAAGATATATAAGAGTGCATTTCCACTCTTCATATACCGTGCGTCTGTTTTCTTTTAAGCCTAATAAATTGCAATAAAAATCTAATGATTTATCTAAATCCTTAACGCGAACCATAGTATGTAAAAATTTCATAAAAATATCCTTGTGCTAAAGTTTAAAAACTTTAAAATTATAAGCGATGTAGCTATCTTTGCAAAACTATATTTATTCGACTAAATTATCTTTTAAATATTTATTGGCAAAAGTAGCCCTTTGCTGTAAAATGTTGCGCTTGCCATGCTTAATTACTTATTAAGTATATTCCATAATAATCTTCCCTATATCTGGGATCTCTTAAAATTGAGGTGATGTTTTAATGCCTTCCGTCAAAATCCGGGACAACGAACCCTTTGACGTCGCTCTGCGTCGTTTTAAACGTGCTTGTGAAAAAGCTGGTGTCGTATCAGAAGTAAGAGCGCGTGAATTCTATGAAAAACCAACGCTAGAGCGCAAACGCAAGGCCGCGGCTGCTCAAAAACGCCATTACAAGCGTATTTCTCGCGAAAGTTCACGCCGTGTACGTATGTACTAATTTTAACGTACTTTAAACTACGTTATACAAAAAGAGACTGCTTATATCAGTCTCTTTTTTTGTTTTTATTTTGCTAGATTTATAATATATTTATAATATCATCGCTGCAATCCAACCTGCTACGAGGAGCGGTAAATTAAAATGGAGAAAAGTAGGAATAACTGTATCGCGCATATGATCATGCTGCCCATCCGCATTTAAGCCTGCTGTTGGCCCTAAAGTAGAATCGGAGGCGGGAGATCCTGCATCGCCTAAAGCTCCAGCCGTCCCAATAAGTGCCACGGTAGCCAAGGGTGAAAAGCCCATACTTATGCATAAAGGAACATAAATAGCCGCGAGAATAGGCACAGTTGAAAATGAGCTCCCAATCCCTAAAGTAACTAACAATCCCACCAATAACATAACTAACGCCGCAAGACCTTTGGAGCCTGCAAATAATTGTGAGGATGCCTCAACTAATGGTCCAATGTGATTGGTTTCTTTAATAACCTCGGCAAAACCTTGGGCTGCAATCATAATAAAACCAATCATTGCCATCATTTTAACCCCTTGAGTAAAGACATTATCCGCATCACGTAAGCGTATAACCCCGCTTGCCATAAATAACGCAAACCCCAATAACGCACCCATCATCATCGACTTGGTATACAACTGCGCCGCAAATGAAAGAATAATCGCAAGTAACGCAACAGTGATACGCCAAGGCGTTACCGCAACAGGAGCAGATTGCTCAAGGCTTGCATTAATATCTAAATACTTACGTGGTTTTTTGTAGGTAATAAACAACGCAATGAATAAACCTACAGCCATACCTATAGCTGGAATAGTCATCGCAGTCATTACATTAATCCCCACAACATTTAAGCCAGACTTCTCAATATTTCCGAGTAAAATTTGCTTCAAAAAGATATCCCCAAAACCATAGGGTAAAAACATATACGTAGCCACAAGACCAAAAGTCATAACACAAGCGACAGCACGTCTGTCTAAATGCAGCCGCGTCATAGCGATCAATAAAGGGGGAATAAGTAAGGGAATAAAAGCGATGTGAATCGGAACTATATTTTGACTTGAAATACTCACCACCACCAAAATTGCTAATAGCACCCATTTAATATGAGTACTCGTACTTGCCGCACCTACATCTATTTTTTTGACCAAAAAATTAGCCATGAGTAAAGGCAGACCAGAATAAGAAATAGCCACCGCAAACGCCCCAAGCATAGCATAAGACATTGCAATCTTAGCTCCACCTGCAAGGCCGCGCTCAAAAATCAAAATAGTATTATTTAAGCCCAAACCACCAACTAAACCACCCACAAGTGCGCCAATTAATAAACTTAGAACTACATGAACTCGCGCCACAGATAATACCAACATAACCACAACTGCCAAAACTACTGCATTCATTTTCACCTCCTTTATCTTAAATATATTCAAATTATTAATTAATTTTTTTAAAAAATTTTATTATAGTGCTGAACATATGTCAAACAATGAAAAATCTAATTTATAGAAGTCTCCTATAGTAAAAAACTCATTCTTGGACACTTTTGCTTAACATTTCATGCAGATTTTTAGATAGCTTAGTTTCAGTTAAAAGCTGTTTAATAATGCCTTGAACGATGGTGAGAGTCTCAGGCTTAAATTTTTGCCAGCGACTAAATGGCGTAGCTAAACGTGCGGCAATTTGTGGATTAAGCGCATCTATCTTAAGAATCTCATCCCCCAACCATTTAAAATTAGCAGCTGGATTTTGATGCAAAAATACATTATTTTGTCCAGCAACACCAATTAAAGAGCGCATTCTATTTGGGTTGGAATAATTAAAACTAGGATGCTCAGAAAGAGCAATTAAATTAGCTAATTCAAGATTAGGCATGCTTGCTTGGAGGCTAAACCATTTATCTAGAACGAGTGGATAATCCTTAAATTGAGATAGAAATTCTCTTAAATACTGATCTTTATTCGTATAATTTTCAAAAACTATACATTTAAGCGCTTCAAAACGATCAGTCATACATCGCGCATTGTCATATTGACATAAAGAAAGATGGTAATATTCATCGGTGCAGCTTAAAAAGCTTAAACTTATATTTTTTAAAGCTCGATGTCCCGGTTCATCTTGCTCATGATTAAAATGAAGAAGTAAAAATTGATCTCCAAATTTTGTAGCTAATTCATGCATTATTTTTGCTCTATTTTGATGCATACCAACAGGATCATAGCTATTTTTATTCGCCGCGCAAAGAGCATTAACATCAGGCAAAGCTAGAATTTCTGCAAGAAAAGCTGGTGCATCTTGTATCGATGAGTCATGTATACAGTCATCGTATTGGTTTTCATCCAAGAAATATCCATAAAGATCATTAATCCTCTTATTATTATTAATCTCACTCGGCTGATCTTGATTGATTATGATTTGGGTACTTAAGCTTTGTGCGGCATTAAACTTATTAAAATCATCACTATCATATTTAACTAAATGAAGTAATTGAGAAGGAGTTAACTCATATTTTAAAATAACAGGCGCACTAAAATCACGTAATAAAGAAAAAACTGGTTGTTGCTCTATATCTTTAAATTTAAAACTTGCCTCAAATTTATCTAAGACAATTAAGTCATTTAATATCTCAAGTCCTTGTGGATCAATTAAGCCTACTTTAATCGGAATAAGCTGGGGTTTTTTAGTATTTGCAGCTTGATTTGGTGATGCGCTTAAAATTTGTTTAAGATTTAAAGTAGCCTCGCAGGTATCACGATTATACGTGGTATGTGCTTGTATTTCTGGTGTTCCTGCTTGAGTATACCAATTTTCAAAGCCTGCTAATGTACCATTAGGTTGATCAATATTTGCATCACGCATCGCGCTTAAAAAATCATCGCAGGTAACCGCCATGCCATCAAAGCGCTTAAAATATAAATCCATGCCGCGCCTAAACCCATCTATACCGAGTAATGTTTGATATAAACGGACAACTTCAGCACCTTTTTCGTAAACTGTTGTCGTGTAAAAATTACGCATTTCAATGTAGCTATCTGGACGAATTGGATGCGCTAATGCCCCAGCGTCTTCCGTAAATTGATGTGCTTTAAGCATACTAACATCATGAATTCTTTGTAATCCGCGGTGATTTAAATCACTACTAAATTCTTGATCACGAAAAACAGTTAAACCTTCTTTTAACGATAATTGAAACCAATCGCGACAAGTTACCCGATTACCTGTCCAATTATGAAAATATTCATGCGCAATAACAGACTCAACTCCTTCAAAATCAGCATCTGTTGCTGTTTTAGGATGGGCTAAGACAAATTTTGTATTAAAGATATTCAAGCCCTTATTTTCCATCGCGCCTGCATTAAAATCATCAATTGCAACAATATTATAAATATCTAAATCATAAATTAAGCCAAAGCGTTGTTCATCCCAAACCATCGCTTTTTTTAAAGATGCTAGCGCAAACGCACATTGATTGATAAATTTCTCCAAAGCATAAACGCGTAAACGTACCTCACTTCCATCAGGACGCAGATGTTGATCTTCTATAAAAGCTAAATCTCCAGCAACAATTGCGCATAAATAAGATGGTTTTGGGAAAGGATCGTGCCAAATCGCATAATGTTGATTATTAGGTAGATCGCCAGAATCTATTAAATTACCGTTAGATAACAGCTGAGTATATTGTTTATCTGCAATAATTTTAACCGTATACTCCGCCATATTATCGGGACGATCTTGAAAATAGGTTATTTTACGAAACCCTTGCGGCTCGCAATCAGTACAAAAAATATTATTGCTGATATATAAACCATCAAATGCAGTGTTAGTTTCTGGTACTAAACTGTTTTTAATTGTAATAATACACGCATCAGGTAGGTTTTTTAATATAAGCGCATAATCTGTGGTTATATTTTTAAGATCTTGCTCGATACCATCAATTTCAACAGCCAATAAATCACATCGCTCATCCCCATTTAAAATTAAAACAGGGGTATTTGCTTTATTAGTTTTCTGTGTATTTTTAGTTATATATAAAGTGCTTTCAACTAAAGTATGCTTAGAATCTAAGTTAAAGCAAAGCTCTACTTTTTTGATAAAATAATCAGGTTGTTGATAATCTTTTCTATATGTTGGAGTGGTTGGCTTGGTAGGTGTAGCATGAGTATCTGACATGAATAAACTCCTCTTAAAAATAAATAAACTTAGATTATAGACCAGTTTTAAGGATCAAATTTGTTTAGATTTTTGTATTGATTATAATCTCGTGGTAATTTTATGCTGAGATTATTCAAGGATTACGTGATGAGATAGTTATTTTTAAAGATGATAAGCCTATGATTTAATTAAATGGTTATTTTAAGTTTTTCTATTAATAGATGTTCCACTAGCTGTTTTGCTTGTGTATTTTTAAAA
>BHEQ01000039.1 GCA_003864535.1 Gammaproteobacteria bacterium | reverse complement strand
CTCCGTGCTGCAATTTGGTTAAAAGGACAAAAAGCAGGGCTTTATGGAATGAAGGATGTTTTGGGGTTTTAAATAATATTCGGATTGGGGTGAGGCTTTTTTTGCTGCCGAGTAGTCACGGCTTTTTAGTTAATATTTTTCCAAGCATTGACCAAAATTTTGGCTTTTGTGGAAATAATATCCAGCGTATCTCCTGCTTGAAAAACATTTGAACCAAAGCCAAAACCTGCTGCGCCTGCATTAACATAAGCTTGCATATTATCTTCATTAACACCGCCAACAGGGATACATTTAACCGCATTTGGGATTACCGCCCGCAGTGCTTTAAGGATATCTGGAGTGATAATCTGTGCAGGAAAAAGCTTGATGGCATGAGAGCCTGCATCAATGGCATTAAATGCCTCGCTTGGAGTACAAATACCTGGGATGCTAATTAAACCACTCTCAATGGCTGTTTTAATTACCAACTCATTAAAATTAGGGGAGATGCAAAGCTCTGCTCCAATTTCCGCTAACTTTATGACATCACTTTGTTTTAATACCGTCCCTGCACCAACAAGCGCATCTTTTGGTAGCGCACACCTGATTTTTTCGATGCTAGCAAAAGGATCAGGTGAATTAAGCGGAACCTCGATTAATCTAAATCCATGTTCATATAATAAAAGAGCAATATCAACTGCTTCTTGTTGCTTGATTCCTCTTAGAATAGCAACTAGCGGTAAGCTGCTAAATGCTGTATTAAAACGTATGAGTGTTGAAGACATAAAAAATCCTTTGATATGAGTTTGAAATTGTGCGCTTAATTTAACTATTAAGCATTCACGAAAAATAATCTAAATAAAACCATTTATTTTAGCAATTTGCCACAAACCTTGTGGCGCGGTATTTTCTTTAATCTGAATATTTTTAAATCCAAAGTAATCTAAAGCTGTTTGGTAAAGCTTGCATAAATTCTGATTTCCAATCAAAGTTATCTGAGTTTGTTTTATAAGCTTTTGGTTAGCTAAACCTGCTTGAATTTCTGAGCCTAATAAAATCCCTGATAAGTAATCCTCTAAATAAAGAGCTTCTATCTCTTTAAACAATCCTTTTGTTCTGGCGGTAAAAAGTTGATGTAATAAAGATGCTTGTGATCCAGATTCAGATTGCGCTAAATCTAGGCCTTGAGTAAATGCGCGCTTGGCAAGTACGCTATCTTTAGAATTATTTTGATCTAAAATCATGCCCCGACCTAAAATAGAATGAGTTTTAAGGAGGGAGAATAATTCACCTGTCATATATGTTGTAAAGTTGATGATCTGTTTATTTTCTGTAAGTACCCATTTTGAATGCGTGCCAGGTAATATAAAAACGGCAGAATCTATCGCATTAAGATCAGCTAATGCGCCTAGAACTTGAGTTTCCTCCCCTCGCATCACATCCATACTATGCTTATGCGCAATACTCATACCTGCAACAATATGAAAAATATGAGTTTGATCTTGATTAGTTTGATTTTGATTTATTGTATTTTGATTGATTGTGTTTTGATTGATTGTATTTTTATATACAAATTCTTTTTTAGTTAGATTAAGAGCTAGTTTTTCTAAGGATTGTGGGCAGCTAATATAAGATGCTTCCTTAAATCCTTGCGCACTCCCAACCATGCCGCAGGCAAGGAGAGGGCATAAAGGTACATTAAAATACGCTAAAGTATGTGCTATTACCTCATCATAACCACCTTCTGGTAAATGCATAATTCCATGCGCTGATTCATATTGATTGATAATCATCCCGTCAAAGTTAATCAAATATGCACGTAAGCTCGATGTGCCCCAGTCAAAACCAATAAATTGTGTATACATTAGATTCTCCTATTTTTCCAATTTTTCCAAATTAAAACTTATGATTACCATTCTGCAATCGCACCATCAGGGTAACGCCATATAGGATTACGCCAATTTTGTGGATTTAAGGAACGTTCAATTACCAGAGCCTCATCAATCTCAACCCCAAGACCTGGTTTAAGCGGCGGTAAAAAACGCCCCCCGTGCATATTAAAGTCTTCTTTATTGATAATATAATCTAAAAGTTCAGCACCTTGATTATAATGAATGCCCATACTTTGCTCTTGCAATACCGCATTTCTTGAGACAAAATCAACATGTAAACACGCAGCTAAAGCAATTGGTCCTAAAGGACAATGCGGCGCAAAACTTACATCATAACTTTCTGCCATTGCTGCAATTTTAACGCATTCAGTAATTCCGCCTGCGTGGGATAAATCAGGCTGTAAAATAGAAATACCCCCAGCTTGTAAAACACGTTTAAACTCAAATCTATCAAACATCCGCTCACCTGCAGCTAGGGGAATGTGCGTCATTTTTGCAAGTTCTGGATAATATTCCGCCTGCTCAGCTAGCACAGGCTCTTCGATAAATAAGGGACGATAAATCTCTAATTCTTTGATAAGAACACGCGCCATAGAGGCATTTACCCGCCCATGAAAATCTAATCCAAATTCAATACTATTGCCAAATTCTGCCCGAATGCTCGCAACTAAAGCAACGGCTTTATCTATCCCTTTGGAGGTTTCAAGCAATCCCATCTCTTCACAGCCGTTCATTTTAAAGGTATCAAACCCAATAGCTTGCAGTTTTTTTATTCCAGAAATAACATCAGTTGGGCGATCGCCACCAACCCAACTATAAGCTTTAATCTGATCACGCACCAAGCCACCTAAAAGCTGATAAACAGGAACGCCCAAAGTTTTACCTTTAATATCCCATAAGGCTTGATCAATCCCTGCGATTGCACTCATAATAATCGCCCCACCGCGATAAAAACCGCCACGATAGAGTGTTTGCCAAATATCGTTAATCCGCGCAGGATCTTTACCAATTAAATATTGGGAGAGCTCATGTACACATGCTTCTACTGTTTTGGCGCGTCCCTCAATAACAGGCTCACCCCAACCAATAATGCCCTCATCCGTTTCAATTTTCAAAAATAGCCAGCGTGGCGGTACTTGATAGGTTGTAAGTTTTGTAATTTTCATGATTTTATACCAAATGCTGTAGAGCGTAAATTATCGAGCATGACCGCGAGCAGTAAAATAATCCCACGCACCAAATGTTGATAAAAAGTTGGAATCTGAAGAAGATTGATTGCATTCTCAGCAATCCCCATAATCATAACTCCAACAAGAACACCGCTCATTGTAGCTTTGCCTCCAGCTAAGGATACACCACCCAAAACACAAGCGGAGATAACAGATAACTCTAGTCCTGTTGCCGCATTTGGCTGACCTGAAGTTATTTTAGAAGCGAGAATAATTCCAGCAACAGCGCAAGCGAGCCCTTGCAAGGTAAAGATAATAATGCGCATTTTATCTACATCAATCCCAGCTAAGCGTGAGGCATCAGGATTGCCGCCAATAGCTAGAGTATTGCGTCCAAAAACAGTATTATTTAAGATGATTCCAAAAATAATAAAGAAAATGCCCATGACGATAACTGGGATCGGAATTCCTGCAATTTTAAAAAGAGCCAGTTCATAAAAATTAGGATCATCAACACCAACAGCGCGTCCATCAGAGATGATTAAGGCTAGTCCCCGTACAATTTGCATCATCGCAAGTGTGGTAATTAAGGCATTTACTTTAAACTTAGCAATGATGATCCCATTAAACCAACCAACGAGTACACCGCCAATTAACGCCGCTAAAATACCAATCAATAAACTCCCAGTTGAATTTGCGGTAATCACGGCAATCATGCCTGTAAACGCAACGGTTGAGCCAACAGATAGATCAAAATCACGCGCAGCTAAGCAAAACATCATCGTGCATGCAATCATTCCAATTGTCACTACAGATTGAAGTAAACCTAACATATTTCGTTGTGTCCCAAAATGCGGAACACAGATCCAAACTATTGCTAAAGCAATGGCAAAAATAATCACTAATCCTTGATCACCTAATAATATTTTCTTAAGAGTATTCATTATATTTTCCTTTTATGGTAAAGCTGCGGCTAAAATATCTGCTTCATTGAAATCTTTGCGCAAAAAAGTTGCACTTACTTGACCTTGGCACATCACCATAATCCGATCACAAATCCCCATAATCTCAGGTAATTCACTCGAAATAACAATGATTGCAATTCCTTGTTCTGCCAATGAATAAAGTACTTGATAAATATCGGCTTTAGTCCCAACATCAATCCCACGGGTAGGCTCATCAATTATCATGATTTTAATATATGGACAGGCAAGTGCGCGAGCAAGCAATACTTTTTGTTGATTACCGCCAGATAGATGCACGATATCTTGATTGCGATGAGGGGTTTTAATACCTAAACTTTCGATAAAACCATCTGCAAGCTGCTTTTCTTTATTATGATAAATCCACCATTTTGAAAAATAACGACGGACACTTAAGGCAATATTATTCATAACACTTTGCCCCACAATAATTCCACAAGCTTTACGATCCTCACCTAAAAGTACCATTCCTGCTTTAATTGCATTTTTAGGATGAGTAAAAACACAAGGCTTATTATCTATAAAAATCTGTCCTGATTGGATTTTATCCGCACCATATATGCCGCGCATTAATTCAGAACGTCCAGCTCCTACTAAGCCTGAAAAACCAAGAATCTCTCCAGCTTTTACATTAAATGAAATTGGTTCTGGGGCTAATTTATGTGGCATATTTCTAGAAATAATTATGTCTTGAACTTTTAAGCCTGTTGGTTCTGCACCAAGTTCGCGTGGGCGATATCCCCAAATATCTGTAATATCACGCCCAACCATATGTTTGACTAAGCTGTGCTCACTTAAGCCTACAAGTGTTTCTACATGAGCTGCAACCTTGCCATCTCTTAAAATGGTTGCACAATCACATAAATCAAAAATCTCCCCTAAACGATGTGAAATATAAATAATTGATTTACCTGCATCTCTAAGTTGCTTAACCAATCTAAACAGGAGCTTACTTTCTTGATTTGATAAGGAGGAACTTGGTTCATCTAATGCGATTAAATCTGCATCAAACATTATTGCTTTGACTAGTTCAACAAGCTGACGCTGCCCGCTAGATAAATCGGAAATACGTGTTTGTGCTTTTATCTCAAGCCCGATATGATCTAATTTTGCTTGAACTAAACGATATAATTCAAAATAATTTATAAATCCCAATTTGGTTGGCATCCGCCCAAGCATTAAATTTTCAGCAATACTTAAGCCCGAAACTAATTGTAATTCTTGATGGACAATAACAATCCCATTGGCAATAGCATCGCGTGTACTTTTAAATTCACATAATTGACCTTTTAAATAAAAGCAACTGGCTTTATCAGCTTGGCAATCTCCTCCTAATATCTTGATTAAAGTTGATTTACCTGCGCCATTTTCACCTAATAATCCATGAACCGTGCCAGCTTTTACTTTAAAGCTCACATCATCAAGAGCTTTTACACCAGGAAAGCTTTTACTTATATGTTCAAAAACCAACATAATTAAACTCCTACTTTATAGATGAGGGCATATCTATACGTACTTTTTCAGCTAACACGATATTATTTAGTGCTCATTTACCTAAGTAAGCTGCGCTTTTAATAATATCGCGATCCTTGAAAAATCTAATTTATAAAAGCCCCATGAGAACTTAATTTGATATTTAATTTTTATTTAACTAAATAAATAAATAAATAACCATAATAACTAGACGCTTTGTCTGCCATTATTCAATACCCAGACTTTTTCTTACCTCAATATAGTTATCTCGTGTTGCCAATTCACCTGAGGTTAAAATCAGTTTTTCAGGTGTTTTATTGTTTTTTATCCACTCATACATGTTTATACTAGTTTCATAGCCATGACGTTTTGGAGAGATGATAATTGTTCCAAAAAAACCTGTTAGTGCCGCTTTTTTAAACTCACTAATTGCTGAGTCTGAGCCACCAATGCCAATTCCAATTACATTAAGTGGATCAATTTTGACGCTTTCTGTGGCACGCACCGCGCCTAATACCGCCTCATCATTTAACCCAAATGCAATCCAATATTTAATCTTAGCATGTTGATTTAAGACGATAGTGGCTGCGTTCATAGCAGCTTCGGTATCGGTTTTCTTTTGCGGCGCATCAAAAATATTAATTTTGGGCAAGCCATTTTCAGTTAGGATGCTAATTACCCCATTAACACGATCTACAGCGGTTGGTAGAGAATCGTAAGAAACACGCAAAGCCCCAACCTCATCAAGTTTCCAGCCACGTTTTTCTATTTCAGCAATCAATGCAATCCCAACTTGCTCGCCAATTTTATGGGCGGAAATCCCCATATGCGGTACATTTTCTAATGCTTGCCCTTTGCCATCAACTAAGCGATCATCAACACTCATAAGTTTAAGATCATTAGCCCGTGCGCGTGCGACAATCCCAGGACCTAATTTAACATCAGGAGTGCACACAATAAATCCTTGCGCTCCTTGCGCACCTAGATTATCAATAGCAGACATTAGTTTTTCACCATCTTCAGCTGCAATCTTAACTAGGGTAAATCCTTTTTCTTGTGCGGCAACCTGAGCAAATTTCCATTCATCTTGAAACCAAGATTCCTCAGCTTGTTTAACGATAAAACCAATTTTAGTATCTGCTTTAGTATCTGCAAGGGCAGTAGCAATTGTAATGGAAATAGCTAATGCTGCAAGTATTGATTTATATTTCATAAAATAACTCCATAATTTTATAGTAAAGTTTCTGTAGTAAAATTTTTATAGCATGTATTATTTAAATTGGTGAGGCCTTTTTAATCTCGATAAAATTCCTGTAAGCGCGTTGGATTAAAGTCATTGCTAGAGCTTTAGCCTCTTCACTTTTTTGAAGTCTAATCGAGTCAAAAATTTGTTGATGGAGCGCAATTGTCTCTTCGAGTTCGAGAGGATCACTCACAAAAGTTTCAATAAAAATAGGTTGTTGGAGTGCTAAAACAGTTTTTCCCATTCGATATAAAATCGGATTACCACAAGCTTTAGCAATTGCATCATGAAAGCTGATATCCGCTGTATTAAATATTTCTAAATCACCATTGCTTATGCGCATTTGATCAATAGCAGCTTCCATCACTTGCAAGTCATAAGCGGTCGCATTTTGCGCCGCTAATTGTACAATATCAGGCTCTATCATTAATCTTACCCTGCGTAATTCTTGTTGAATATGCAGACGTTGATCGGTCTCTAAAGCCCAGTTTAAGACAGTTTCATCTAGCCAATTCCATTCAAATTTGTCATTAACAAATGTTCCTGAAGCACGCCTAATCTCTACTAAACCTTTACTTTCAAGAGATTTTGTAGCGGAACGAACCGTAGTGCGCGACACCTTAAATAGCTTAGCAAGATGATTCTCACTAGGTAATGCAGCACCTGCGCTATATTCACCTTTTACAATTGCCAGACCGATCTCTTCTAAAAATTTATTTTGTTTCATATCTTCTTGCAGTTAGCCCTCGTCCAAGTCCTGATATTGCATATAAACAGCCTTGATATTGCAGTGGATAATCATCATTATCACCATCTAAATCAATGTTTGCGCTTGTTACAAATAAAGTTCTTAAATCATCTCCACCAAAACAGCAACTTGTCGGCTGGAGCACGGGTAAATCAATCTTATCAAGCGTTATTAGTGGCGCGGTTTGATTAAGATCATAGCGTGCCAATGTCCCAGACCCCCATTGTGCGTTGATTAAAATCCCTTGAGAATCAACACAAGAGCCATCAGGCGTGCCTAACGATGTATCTGAATAAGGATCAATAGAAAATAAAATCTTGTTTTGTATGAAATTATCTTGGGGCGCATAATACATTTGCTTTAATCTGGAATCCGCATAATAAATATGATCTTTATACCAACACAAAGTATTAGGAATGCTAACTTTATCCGCAAGTAAAATTGTTTGCTTACCATCAAAACGGTACCACGCACCTTGCGCATCATCATCATCATTGCTTGGATTTAATGCCATTGTTCCAAAATAGAGCGCACCATCTGCTCCAATTTGAGCCTCATTAGTTCGTGTTAATCCATGTTTACAATGAGTTGTGCCGATATTCTTTAGAACCTGATTTTTTTCTAGATCATATAAATATATGCCTTGATCAGTAACTAAAATAGCTTCATTAGGAATTTTTGTTAATAAAATAGCACTTGTTAAAAAAGGAAGTTGCTTAAAACTTGAACTCTTTGTAAGCGGCGTATAAGCAATCAAGCGTTGCGTTAAAATATCAAGATACCATAAACATTGATAATATTCGCACCAAGTAGGCGCTTCTCCAAGTACCGCGCAATCATTATTGAGTTTGTTAATCGTATATGGCAGTTGCATTTTGACCTCACTTAATTATTCTAGCTTAATTATCACAATAGAGCTGGCTGCGCCCACCATCAATTAAAATATCGCTTGCATTAATAAAACGTGCCTCATCAGATGCCAAAAAAAGAGCAGTATAAGCAACCTCTAAGGGTTCACCAATACGCTTGCAAGGCAAAATCTCAATTTGACGTTCAATTTCTTTTTGGTACGCATCAAAATCTTGTTGATCACCAAATGATTTTTTAACATTTGGGGTTAAAATAAGCCCAGGCGAGATCGAATTAACGCGAATATTAGCCGCTGCATATTGGATACCTAATGCTTTTGTTAAGCCAATAAGACCATGTTTAGCTACAGGATATGGGAAAGAATTAGGGATGATTTTATGCCCATGAACCGAAGCGATATTGACAATATTGCCGTATTTACGCTCCAACATATGTGGCAATATAGCTTGAGCGCAATACCAAGCTCCATTTAAATCAACATTAAAGCATTTTTCCCATTCTTGATCTGTAAGTGCTAAGGGATCGTTAAAAACATTCATTCCCGCATTGTTAATTAAAATATCTATTTGTCCAAACGCATTTAAGCTTGCCTCAGTCATGCTTTTTACCGCATTTTTATTGCTGATATCAAGTACGTAGGTTTCACATTTTTGTCCTGTTTGCGTAAAGATTGCGTTAGCAGTGGAGCTAAGCTGTACTTCATCCAAATCAACCAGCATTAACTTAGCACCATGCTGCGCAAAAAGCGTTGCAATCGCCGCACCAATTCCTTGAGCTGCACCCGTAATGATTGCGCTCTTGTCGCGTAAACGCTTTGGTTCTAAGCTAATGTTAGGTAAATTATGGTTCATAAATGACTCTTGTCGTTCAAGGAAGTATCTCTTGTAATACAAGATAGCGACTTTAAATAAAATGAGCAAGCAGTCTGCGTATTAATTGATCACAATTAATAGCAAGTATTTCTATGTTATTGATTTATGTCGATTAATATTTGTAGTAGTTTAGTTGTACTAGTGTTTTATATTATAATCTGTTTGTAAGAGCTACTCGTGCGCGATCTGTTTTTAAAATAAAGGACACATTTATGTGTGCTTTTCCTGCGTTACACGATATTATTTAGTGCTCATTTACCTAAGTAAACTGCGCTTTTAATAATATCGTAAGCCTTGAAAAATCTAAGTTATAGAAGTCCTCCGTTAGAATAAGCTTTATGCTATTTAAATGATTAATAGATCTAATGTTATTTAAAAACAAATAAAAGAAAACTTAAGATGTTAAATAAATATCCTTTATGGAAAAATATCATGATCATTTTGATCGTGATCGTTTCTTGCTTGATTGCTTTGCCTAATTTGTTTGGTGAAGATCCATCCGTACAAATCTCCTCTACGCGAACGACCCAAATTGATGACGTCTTAGTTGCACGCGTTAAAAATATCGTTGATACCGCCAATTTAAGCATTAAGCGTATTGATCGCTCTGAAGATCGTCTTCTAGTGCGCTTTCACGGTACTGAAGATCAATTACGCGCTAAAGATTTAATCGACAAAGAGCTTGGGCGCACTTATAACACCGCTTTAAACCTATCTACCGATACTCCAAAATTCTTAACCGCCCTTGGTTTAAATCCTATGTATTTAGGTTTGGACTTAAGAGGCGGGGTGCATTTCTTAATGGAGATTGATATAAGCAGTATGCTTGATCAACTCTCTGAAACCTATGCCGATGATTTGCGCGTTTTATTACGCGATAAAAATATTGATACGCAATCTATCGTGCGTGATAAAGATGCAGCAATCGTCATTAATTTCTCAGAAAAAACACAGATAAGCTCAGCTCAAGCGGTAATCAATACCGATCAGTCTTTGCGTGATTTAACTTGGCAGACGAATGGTCTACAGCTAATTGGAAAGATTTCTGATAAAGAAATCACAGAACGGCGTACCCACGCGGTTGGACAAAATATTACAACCTTAAGAAATCGGGTTAATGAGTTAGGTGTTGCCGAACCGAATATTGCCCAACAAGGTCTGGATCGCATCGTCGTCCAATTACCTGGAGTGCAAGATACGGCAAAAGCTAAGGAGATCTTAGGCTCTACTGCAACTTTGCAATTTAGGATTGTGGATGAACGTAGCGCCGCTGAAGCTGCATCAGCCGCTCAATCTGGACGTATCCCCTTAGGAACGCAGTTATTTTATACGCGTGATAAGCATCAACCTGTTTTATTAAAACGCCAAGTTATTTTAACGGGCGAGTCTATAATTAATGCAGGGACGACAATTGATAGTAATACAGGTTTACCTGTGGTTAATATCACCCTAGATTCTAAGGGCGCGGATAAATTTGCAGTTGCCACTAAAATAAATCTTGAAAAACCAATGGCGACGGTTTTTATTGAAAATAGAACCGAAACAGTTGAGATTAATGGCGTGCCCACGCGCAGAAATGTAATCACGAGTGAGATTGCAAATATCGCTACAATCAGAGCAGTGCTTACCAAAAATTTTCAAATCTCAGGGATTGATACCGCAAAAGAAGCAAATGATCTTGCCGTCTTATTGCGCTCAGGTGCGCTTGCTGCTCCAATTCAAATAATAGAGGAACGCACAGTAGGTCCAAGTGCAGGTAAAGAAAGTATAGATAAAGGCTTTCAAGCATCGGTGATCGGGCTTGTCATGATTATGGCGTTTATGTTAATGCGCTATCGCGTCTTTGGTCTTATCGCAAATATGGCACTTGTTATCAATCTTGTAATGATTATTGCCCTGCTCTCGATGCTCCAAGCAACATTAACTCTTCCAGGAATTGCCGGGATTATTTTATCTTTAGGCATGAGTGTCGATGCAAATGTGCTTATTTATGAGCGTATTCGCGAGGATCTTAAAAAAGGTTTAAGCCCGCAACATGCGATTGACGCTGGCTTTAAGCGTGCTTTATCCACAATTATAGATGCGAACTTAACTAGTTTAATTGCAGCTATTGTCTTATTTGGAGTTGGCTCAGGTCCAATTAAAGGCTTCGCGGTTACGCTTTCACTAGGTATTATCACTTCTTTATTTACGGCGGTTATGCTCTCAAGAGCTATTGTTAACTGGTGGTTTGGGCACAAAAAGCTCAAAACTCTACCTATCGGTTCTAGAGAAATACTCCCATTTTTAAACAATGAAACTAACTTTAATTTCATGAAAGGGCGCAAATTATATGTTATGAGTTGCGTGGTTATTATTTTTATAAGCAGCGCCTTGCTTGCGATAAAAGGCTTTAATTATGGACTGGATTTTACTGGCGGTACGGTTATAGAGGTAAGTTATGAGAAACCTATTGCGATAGAAGATATTAAAAAGGATCTTGCCAAAACTAATATTGAAGGCTTACAGATTCAATATTTTGGATCATCTTCTGATGT
The DNA here is from genome assembly GCA_003864535.1 of Gammaproteobacteria bacterium. Lineage (GTDB taxonomy): Bacteria > Pseudomonadota > Gammaproteobacteria > Cardiobacteriales > Wohlfahrtiimonadaceae > BHEQ01. Next base: position 245 of record BHEQ01000039.1, on the reverse strand, counting down.
TCTGATCAGATTACCTGTTAAAGCTGGTGAAAATGCTGCATCTATTAGTAGTAATATCTTAGATAATCTCAAAAATGATGTAAATAAAGTTAACGTAAAACGGGTGGAATATGTAGGCCCTCAAGTTGGGAAAGAGCTAGTTACTAGCGGTGTGTTAGCGTCGGTTTTTGCAGTATGTGGCATTTTAGTTTACATCTGGATTCGTTTTGAATGGAAGCTTGCCCTTGGAACAATTTTATCGACAG
>BHEQ01000038.1 GCA_003864535.1 Gammaproteobacteria bacterium | reverse complement strand
CAACTACAATTAGCATCATGATATAAAACTGTAAATTCATTTCAATTCCGACCATATTGGCAACCATGACGACTATCATGGCAGGGAAAAATCCTGCACAACCATTCATACCAATCGTACTTCCAAGCGAACCAACTAAATTTGCCGTACCACTATTTACACCCATACGATTAGTTAGCGTTGAAATTGTCATAGGTAATGTTCCAACTGATGAACGGCTCGTAAATGCCATTAACCATGTTCCTAATGATTTTTGAACAAATATTTTTGGAGATAAACCATGCAAAACCACCAATAAAATATGGATCAGTAACATTAACGCTGTCGCAATATAAATCGCGGCAACAAAGCTTGAGACTTGAATGATTGCAGGAATACCGTTTGAAACTATAGTCCGTGCAAGTAACGCAATTACCGCATATGGCATATATTTGATGATAGTCATGGCAACTGACATTACAATTTTATAAAAGCCTGCCATAAAACTTTTAAACACGCCAATTTCAACAGGATTTTTCTTCTCCATACGATTTGCGCCAAGCCCTACAAGTGCTGCAAAAATAACTAAGCCAACTATGTTATCAGTGCTCATAGCTCCAATAATATTACTTGGAATCAGGTATAAAAAAGTATTGACGATATTGGTATATTCTTTGAGTTTTGCAGTTTCAGTAGTTGCTTTCATAAGCTCGCTTTGACCTAATCCAAAGGCATTGGCAAGAATAATCCCTAAAATACACGCAATAGCCGTGGTAAATAGCAGCCAGAAGATACCGCGAACGGCAATTTTAGGTAAGTCTTTTTTGCCTGAGAAATCTAAAATAACTTTCACTATAGACACAAAAATTAAAGGAATAACCAGCATTCTAATAAAGCTTATAAATGCGCGTCCAAACAAACCATACCAAATTGCAGTTTCTTTCATCCATATCGTTGAGACCTCAGGAAAGCCTGCAACAGCTTGAATACCTAAACCAAGTGCCGCACCTAATACAAGTGCCACCATCATCCGAACCGAAAAATCTATTTTCTTATCTTGCATTTTTTTAATCAGAAAAAAACAGATGAGTAATAATGCAAATGTGATTAAGGTTTGATATTGGGTAATACTTAAAAACTTTTCAAAAAAGACACTGCCTGTAGCTGTTTGAGTCATAAGATTTCTCCAAAAAATATAAAATAAAATAAAGGGGTCTTCTATAAATTAGATTTTTCAAGGCTTGCGATTTTAACAAGATCGCGTAACGCAAAAAAAGCAATTTATAGATGTGCCCCTAAGCATGTTAAATTAAGAATCTGTATGTTCTAATCTCCTAATTATAAATACTAAATCAGATGCGTTTCGCCATAATATCGCAAATAGCTTGGTCAGTATTATTCATCGCCTCGCCGCCTATTTTCCCAATGTTTCTAATTGTTTGCTCAACATTATGTGCACTAATAATCCCCATATCTGAGTTAATCATATTGTTATCTTTCACTAAGTAATGCGCCTGAAAAGCAGCGTCAATACTTGAGGCAATTTTAGTCGCGCAAGTTGGTTTTGCCCCATCACAAAATACGCCTGAGATATCCCCAATAATATTTTGCACCGTCTCTTCAATTTCACGCAAAGTGCCATTTGAGAGAAAAGTTAAACCTGCTGAAACTCCCATTCCTGCGGTCATAACACCACAAAATGCAGATAAACGCCCCATATGATGTTTGATGTGAATCGCGACAAGATTAGATAATGCAATCGCCTTAATAAGCTGTTCGTGTTCGATATTATGTGCTTGAGCATAAACCACCAAAGGCACACAGGCGGTAATGCCCTGATTGCCCGATCCACAAATAGTCATTACAGGTAAGACGCTCCCACCCATACGTGCATCAGAACCTGCGGCTGCATGTGCTTTAGCTTTAATCCAAACATCATTGGGATTTGAGTATTTAAGAATCGTTTTACCAACATTTAAGCCATAATTAGTCGTTAAGCCCTCTTCACTTGCGAGAGTGTTCAACTCTATTTGTTGCTCAATACGCGCTCTGATTTCGCCTAAATCACCTTGAGTAATGAACTCATAAATACCACAAATGCTCAATTGTTCGTAAAGTGCCTCTATTTGATCTGTATCATCTGCATTATCTGAGTTACTTAGCTGTATTTTATTTTGATTAGTTTGATTTAACTTAGCATTAAGACTGTTAGCGTCACTTACGCTTGTATCAATAATCTGATTATTTTTACCAAGCTCAAAAAAGTTATCATGGCGATCTTTAATCACCGCCCACGCCATATCTAAACCATTATAGGCAATAACCTTGACATATAATTTAGCAGGATTTGCGGTCATGTGCATTTTTGAGAAATTATTTTCTAGTAAAACATGTGCTTGCTTAACATGTTCGGTAGTAACACTTTGTAATGCTTCTAAATTCTTAGTATGATCCGCGCCTAAAACGCCGATTGTCGCCGCAACATTAACCCCTTTCATGCCGCCGCTATTTGGAACGACAACCCCAGCTGAATTTTTAAGCATATTGCCACTAACATATACTTCAATTTTTTCAGGCATTGTGCCTAAAATAGCACGCGCTTTAGCTGCTGCAAGCGCGATTGCCGTAGGTTCTGTGCAACCAATGGCAAGTACCATTTCATTTTTTAAAATGGCAGTGTGAAGATCAAGCATAAATGTACCTTTAAGTGGGTGAGAGAATTTAATTTAATAGTTTAGGGCGCATCTATAAGTTGCTTTTTCTGCATTATACGATCTTGTTAAAATCGCAAGCCTTGAAAAATCTAATTTATAAAAGCCCCTTTATTAATACTAGATTAATACTAGTATATCCTTTAAACTTGACATTATAAAACTTATATTTATAAAACCCTACACTACAAGGCTGCGGCATATTTTTGCAAACCGTGTTGGCACCATTTAGGGAGTAAATCCATCTCAATGCCATCAAGCCAGTTTTTAACGCCTAAACCAAGCGCGGTATCACCTTCTATATTAAGCTTTCTTTGGAAGAATAAAGTATCAGGATCTTCACGGCGGGAGATCATTAAAATTAGATCATTAAAATTAGCACTTAAAGTAACATCTGCTTTATCTGCTTGAGCTTGTTTATGAGGCTTATTTTGCATAATAAGCTTGTGCTTGCTTAAAGTTAACGTGATTTGGTAATCAATATCTATTACATTAATACTTAAGTATTTATCTTCTAAAAAATCAAGCTCATCGTCTTGCAGAGATTCGATAAATAAAGTATTTAAAATATGCTCAATTATGATTTTTTGAAGCGGTTGTGGCGTACATTTTAGCGGTAGCTTTAAAAAATATGGTGTGCAGTGCGTAAGGTGAGATAAAAAGTTAGCAGGATTTAACATAACTCCACAAGCCTTGGTGTGATTGAATATGTTTGTACTATAAAGAAATTAAGCTAATCCTATTTTGATTTGTATCATATTTACAGTGTTTAAAGCATACAAAATCTTAGAATAACATTACTGTAGGGCACATTTATTAATTGCTTTTTCAGCTGACACGAGATTATTAAAATGCTCATTTACCTCAGTAAACTGCGCTTTTAATAATATCGCAAGCCTTGAAAAATCTAATTTATAGAAGTCCCCTTGTGGTAAAGCCCCTGTAAGAGGTGAATTTATACTCAGTTAGAGTGATAAGTTAAATAAATTATTTTTGGAGATTTATGGAATTATTATGTCCTGCGGGCAATATGCCTGCTTTAAAAGCAGCTATTGATCACGGTGCTGATGCTGTTTATATCGGTTTGAAAGACGAAACTAACGCTCGCCATTTTCCAGGGCTTAATTTTACCGCTAAGAAAATTGCCGAGGCAACCGCGTATGCGCATCAACGCCATAAACATGTCCATGTTGCGATTAATACTTTTATCAAACCCGAAAAATATCATATCTGGCAAAATGCGATAGATACTGCAATAGGGCAAGGTGCAGATGCGCTAATTTTGGCAGATATCGCAAGTCTTGATTATGCGCGAACACGCTATCCTCAGGTAGAATTACATTTATCCGTGCAAGCATCCGCAACTAATAGCGAGGCAATTGCGTTTTATAAACGTGAGTTTAATATCGCGCGTGTAGTGTTACCGCGCGTTTTGCCGATTCATCAAGTGCGCCGCTTAAAAGCTATGACAGATGTTCCTTTGGAGGTTTTTGCCTTTGGAAGTTTATGTATTATGGCAGAAGGACGTTGTTATTTATCTTCTTATGTAACAGGGCAATCGCCTAATACCGCAGGTGCATGTTCACCTGCCCAATTTGTTGAGTGGTCTGAAATTCCTGCAACTGTAGATACTACAGCAGTACGTGAAACGCGCTTAAATAACGTGTTGATCGATAGATATCAGCCTGATGAGCAAGCAGGCTATCCAACTTTATGTAAAGGGCGTTTTCAAGTTAGCGGCAAAACTTATCACGCGCTAGAAGAGCCTACAAGTTTGAATACACTCGCGTTAATTCCTGATTTTTTCAAGATCGGGATCGCCTCGGTAAAAATAGAAGGGCGTCAGCGCAGCCCAGCTTACGTGGCTAAAGTTGCGCAAACATGGCGCGCCGCGATTGATGCATATCTTGCAAATCCCGCAGGCTTTGTCATTAAATCTCAATGGGATGAGGCTTTAAGTGCGATATCTGAAGGTAAGCAAACAACCCTCGGTGCCTATCAACGCCAATGGCAATGAGCGCATTATTATAAACCTAAGAAGCCCCTAAACTATAAAGTAAAAAGTTATGCAAAATATATCCACAAAGTTACCCACAATATTATCAACAGATTTATCAACAAACATGCCCGCAGCTTTATCAACAGATTTATCCTCAAGCTTATCCTCAGACTTATCCTCAGATCAACCTATAAATCAAGCAAAACTATCTTTAGGTCCATTGCTTTATTGCTGGGAAAAACAAGAAGTATTAGCATTTTATGAAGCGGCTAAAGCATCAACTGCGGATTGTATTTATGTGGGTGAAAGCGTCTGTTCTAAGCGTAAAGAATTACTTTTTCAAGATTGGTTTGCGCAAGCTCAGGATATCGCCAAATTTGGTAAGCAAGTAGTAATTAGCACATTAGCTCTAGTTGAATCGCCATCTAAATTAAATGATGTTAAACGCTGTGTTGATAATGGCGAATTTATGATAGAGGCGAATGATCTTGCAGGGGTAAATCTATGTGCAGCGCGTAACTTACCTTTTGTTGCCGGACCTGCTTTAAATTGCTATAACGCCCAAGCCTTAAAAATCCTTCTTAAAAATGGAATGCGGCGGTGGTGTATGCCTGTTGAATTATCCAAAGAATGGCTGTTTAATATTCTTAATCAAGCACGCGAGTTAGATATTTTGGGCAAGTTTGAAGTTGAAGTATTTAGCTATGGTTATTTGCCTCTTGCACTTTCAGCACGCTGTTTTAGCGCGCGTGCAGAAGATAAAACTAAAGCTGATTGTGATATTTGCTGCATTAAAGATAAAACAGGGCGCGCTTTATTCTCCCAAGAAGGAAAACGTTTATTTACCATGAATGGTATTCAAACTCAAAGTGGCGCATGTTATCAATTAATTAATGCAATTAATGAGATGGGAGGGCTTGTTGATATGATAAGATTATCCCCCTTAGGACTTGAGACGCTAGATATGCTTGAGCATTATCGCAAAAAACAAGCTGACCCAAATTACACTCTAGCTGCAAATGCGCGGGATGAATGTGATGGTTATTGGTATGGACAAGCGGGGATGTATCAACAGGCATTAAATGCAAGTGCGAAGATGGAGTTATCGGTCGATGAGGCTTGAATACTATCCTAAAAGAATCTGAAAACAGCGCATGGATGAGTTTGGATTTTGGAGCAAATCTTCTGAATATAAAGGAACGTGGAAATGATTAACAATAACATCAGAGTATGTCTTGTGTGTATTTTGTTTTTCTTTAGTACTTCATTCGCCGCAAAAGGGTTTATTTTTATCTTGAAGATAATAAACAACTAGTTATTCCGCAATTAAATATTGAACTATTGATCAATAAAGAAGGCTTATTCTATAAATTTGATAATGATGAGCATTTTCAGATTTTTTTAGAACATGATGAGATTGATGACGCTGATGATTCATTGAGTATTATTTTGTTAAATCAAAATATACTCGCTGTTCAGACCGCCTCTTCTCAAGTAAATACAACTTATGATCTTTATAAAATAAATGCTAGCCCCAATAAAATTGAAAAAATTGATATTACTCTTACTAATCCAATCATAACAACAGATGGAGAGCTTCTATCAATATATAAAGACTATGCTAAATGGTGGCTTGACGCATATTGTCAAGATCCAATGCTCTTGTTGAAACAATGTGGTATTGGCATTGAACTCCCATCTGAAAATAAAGATGGCATATTTATAGGAAAGATTAATAATAAAATTAAATATATTACATCCTCTGGGGAAGAAATAAATAATATAAAGTTTTTTTTGAGTAAAAACAGCATGGTATATACTAAAAGTCATGATTTTTTTAAAGAAAGTGAAGTAATTATCGGGGGCGTTGAATGTGAAATTAAAGACGCAGAGATTTTTAATAATCAGTTTTTTGTTCAAATACTTATAAATAATAACTTATTATGGGTTGACCAAAATTCATTAGAGTTATTATCTGATAACAAGGAAATAATATGAAAAAATATAACTAGATAAGTTTGTTAATTATTAATATTTTGAGTATTGCTAAAACTCAAATAATATATAAAAGTGACGACTATGATGCGGCTATTAATGTTATAAAAAAAGACTATACCCATCTAATTAAATCTTATCCTAATATTTTTTCTAAAATGATGCCGCTAAATAATTATTAACTTGGTGTATCTATCTGTTATCTCACCAGTTATTATTTATTCTGATTTACACTTTCGCAGATAACTTGCGCTTACGCAAAAATGGTAAGCATAAAACTAACGCAATTAGGAGCCATAAACATAGGGTTATATTGCCTGACCATAAGATATTTAGCTCTCCATTTGATATTGAAAGTGCGCGGCGTAAATTATCTTCCATAAGCTCCCCTAAAACAAAACCTAAAATTAAAGCGGATAAAGGGAAATTTAATTTACGTAAAATGTACCCAAATACGCCCAAGCCTATCATTAGGATTAAATCAAAACTTGTACTATGCACTGCATATACGCCAACTAAACTAATTGCGGCAATAGTTGGTACTAAAATCCAATTAGGCACAAGTAGTATTTTTGCAAAAAATCCAACTAGAGGTAAGTTCATGATTAGTAAAAGAACATTGCATATAAAGAGAGATGCAATTAGCCCCCAAACAACATCAGGTTGCTGTTCAAACAATAATGGTCCTGGGGTTATATTATATAAAGAAAGAGCACCTATCATGACTGCGGTTGTGCCAGAACCTGGTACACCAAGAGTTAGCATCGGGATTAAAGAGCCGCAAGCTGAGGCATTATTTGCAGCCTCAGGAGCTGCTAAACCACGTAAATCGCCCTCCCCAAAAGATCCTTTTTCTCCAGCTATTTTTTTCTCGGTCATATACGCAAGCGCGCTTGCAATAGTTGCGCCAGCTCCTGGTAAAGTTCCAATGATAAAACCGCTAATCGCACTGCGGATCATAGTCCAAAATGTAGAGCAAAATTCTTTAAAATTAAATAAAAGTCGTCCACTGGCACGGGTTACTTTTTGACCGCTATGAGTTTTTTCTAGCATCATTAGAATCTCACTAATACTAAAAAATCCAATGACAACAAGAATGAATTGGATACCATCTGAGAGCCCAATTTGCCCAAATGTAAAGCGATAAATACCTGTTGATGAGTCAATCCCAACTGTTGCAAGGGTAAGACCTATGAGCGCAGCTATGATAGTTTTAACAGGATTATCCCCAACCATTCCAGCAAGACAGGCGATTGCAAAAACCATCAAGACAAAATATTCAGCAGGTCCAAAAGCTACCGCCCACTTTGCAAGTAATGGCGCAAAAAAAACTACCCCACAAGTGGCAATTATACTGCCAATAAATGAGCTAACCGCAGATAAAGAAAGTGCAATCCCAGCTTTACCTTGTTTTGCAAGTGGGTAGCCGTCAAGCGTGGTCATAACCGCTGCTGCATCTCCTGGGACATTGAGTAATATTGCAGAAATACGTCCACCATATTCACAGCCTAAATAAACCGCTGCAAGTAGAATTAAGGCTGTTTCAGGTGGTAAACCTAGCGCAAATGCAAGCGGCAATAAAATAGCGACACCATTAATTGGACCAAGTCCTGGGAGTAATCCAACAATTGTGCCGATAAACGAGCCACAAAAAGCGACTAATAAATTCTCAGGGCGTGTTGCAACACTAAAACCTTGCCATAAAAAATGTAAAGTATCCATACTTAGCTCCCAAATATAAACGTTAATATGCCTAAAGGTAAAGGAACATCTAGGATAGAATCAAATAATATAAACAAAGATATGCTCATAATTATTCCAGTTAAGGCACAATAAATTGGCGCTCCTCCAAATAATATACCCAAGCTAAAGATAGCCAATAAGCTACTTAATATAAATCCTGCTGGTTGAAATAAAAATGCGTAACTTAAGAGGATAATTACACAAATTATTGCACGTATAATCAGCATTTTTGGAATGGCAGGGAGGGATATTTTTGGCTTAAATAATAGCCATAAAGAGCAACCACTTAATAGGATTAATAATAAAAGAGGATAAGCACGCGGTCCTACAGGATCATAGTTAAAAGGGGATATAAAATTTTTGGCAATGAGCATCAATACGGCAGAAATAATCAGTAAAATTAAAGCAAAATAACGCGTGAGCATAATGATCTCCTTTGATCGGTATATTTATAGGCACATCTATTAATATGAATTTATAGAGTAAAAGCGTAATTAACTTAAAGGCTTATATTGCTTGTATGACTTGTTTGCTATAAAAACAGATGTACTTTGGTAAGATTAAATTGCTTCTATAAATTAGATTATTTTATTTATTTTTCATCTGCAATTAATCCAAATTCATGGGCTAATATTCTATATTGGGCCACTTGTTTTAAGATCAAACTATCTAAGTCTTTGCCTGTTATATTTAGCGGAAATAAATCTCTTTGTGCACGCAGTTTTGCAAAATCATCACTTGCAAGCATAGTCTCAAATTGCTGTTGCCACCAAGAATACTGAGCATCGCTAACTTTAGGACCTACATAAAAACCACGAATAACCGGCCAACTTATATCAAATCCTTGCTCTTTTGCGGTAGGAATTTGTGCAAGCTTGCCTGTTAGACGCTCATCTGCAAGGACGGCAAGGATTCTTATTTTTTTTGCCTCAAGTTGCGGAGCGATTTCAGCGATGCCACTACTTGTCACATGAATATGATTACCTAACATTGCAGTTAAGGTCTCCCCGCCTCCTTCAAAGGCAACGTAGCGCATCTCTTTTGGATCAATCCCAGCTGCCCTTGCGATTAACGCAGTTTGCATCCAATCTTGACCACCAATGCTTCCACCTGCGCCAAAAACAACCTTTTTCGGATCATTTTTCAAAGCATTAATTAGATCACCTAAATTTTGATAGGGAGAATCGGCTCTAACTGAAATTGAGCCATAATCTGTACCAATAGCGGCAAGCCAGCGGACTTGTTTTTCATCATAACGTCCAAATTTTCCCTGTGCGATATTTAATAAAGAGCCACTCGAGAACGCCACAATATTATTATAATCTGCGCTGCGCTGGGTTATCACCGCGTTATAAGCAACCGCACCAACGCCACCTGGCATATAAGTTACGCGCATTGGAGCTTTTAAGAGACCTGCATTTTTAAGCCCATTTTGCGCAAGTTTACAGGTTAAATCAAAGCCACCACCAGGCTTTGCGGGCGCAATACACTCAGGTCTTCTCGGTTGCTCCTGTGCTGCTAATTGATGTAATGGTGCCAACAGAAGCGCAAGTGCTGCATAGGTTAAATATTGTTTTTTCATATTGTTATCCTCTTATAATTATATTAATATTATTATCTGTCTTATACTAAACAGCTGAGCTTAAGCATAAAATTATTTTATTTAAATGTCTATCCTTATTATTTTAAGAAATAAGCTTAGCGTTAAATAATGCTTAAATGAATCTAAAAAATGCTTTAGGATAAGTTACTTTTAAACTAATCTTAGGAATATATTTATGCCGCAAATCCAGCCTAAACTTAGCTTTTTAACACGCGTTCTCAATAAAATTGAGCGTGCAGGCAATAAATTACCGCATCCTTTTATCATCTTTATTGGATTAATGGTTTTTGCAATTATTCTTTCTGCTATTTTTAGTAGCTTGAATATTAGTGCGAGTTTTGAAAAAATAGATCAAGGTGTATTAACAACTCAACTTGTTGAATCTAAGAGCTTATTATCAAGAGAAGGTCTTCTTTTTATGTTAAGTTCTGTACTTACAAATTTTACAAGTTTTTTCCCATTAGGCACGGTTTTTTTTATGATGCTAGGTGTAGGTATTGCTGAAGGCTCAGGTCTTATCCGCATTTTACTGTCCCATTTAGTAAAAGTTACCCCGAAATATGCAATCACCGCCGTTATTGTTTTCTTAGGAATTTTCTCAAATATCGCATCTCCAGTGGGTTATGTAGTTTTAATACCACTCGCAGGTTTGATTTTTTTAGGGTTTAATCGGCATCCAATTGCAGGTTTATCCGCAGCTTTTGCGGGGGTTTCTGGCGGATGGAGTGCTAACATTTTGATTGGTGCGACCGATGCAATTTTTGCAGGTATTTCAACTGAAGCCGCTAAATTAATTGATGTAAATTATACCGTTGCCGCAACAAGTAATTGGTATTTTATGATTGTTTCAACATTGTTAATCACCGTGATTGGAACATGGGTGACAGATAAGGTTGTCGAGCCTCGTTTAGAGCCATATCACGGTGAATCTGAACCGATAACGCAAGCAAGCTCTCAAGATATTAGCGCCTTAAAATGGACAGGATGGGCTTTAGTACTTTATATTGGGATAATTCTTCTGTGCGTCATTCCAACTGGTGCTATTTTAAGAAACCCTGTTACAGGGCTGTTAACAGGCTCACCATTTATGCGCAGTTTGATTATTTTAATCGGGTTCGGATTCGCTCTTTGTGGTTCTGTATTTGGATTTATCTCAGGACATCTTAAAAGTGGGAATGATATAGCAGAGGCGATGACGCGCTCAATTGCGCAATTATCTGGATTTTTAGTGCTGATCTTTTTTGCAGCCCAATTTATCGCTTATTTTAATTATTCAAATCTAGGGATTATTCTTGCGATAAAAGGGGCAAGTGCGCTCAAATTTGCAGGCTTAACAGGAATAGGTTTAGTCATTGGCTTGGTTATTTTAAGTGCATTTTTAAATTTATTAATTGCGATAGATTCCGCCAAATGGGCGATTATGGCACCTATTTTTGTCCCAATGTTTATGATTTTAGGTCTATCCCCAGAATTAACTCAAGCGGCGGTACGTGTTGGTGATTCTGTAACAAATATTATTGCCCCAACCATGCCGTTCTTTCCACTTTTTGTCGCCTTTTGTCAAAAATATAATCCAAAACTTGGGGTTGGCTCTGTCGTTGCAATTATGTTACCGTATTCTGTGCTTTTTTTAATTGGCTGGTCGATATTATTAATTGCTTGGATCGCTCTTGGTTTTGATTTAGGTCCTGGCGCATCTTTATTTTATTTTTAACAATACATAGGAAATACGAATATGCAAGCAGAAGTAAAATGGCTTGAAGGGCTAACCTTTGTCGCTACCGCAACAAGCGGACATGGTGTCGTGATTGATGCACCGATTGATAAAGGTGGGAATAATCGCGGTTCATCCCCAATGGAGCTCTTATTGATGGGCGTTGGCGGCTGTACGGGGATTGATGTGTTATTTATCCTTAAAAAGGCAAAACAAGTAGTTACGGGCTTATCAATTAAAGTTGAAAGCGTCCGCGAGAGCGAAGATCCAAAAATATTTACCGCGCTCAAAGTTATTTATACTTTTACAGGTAAAGAGCTGGCACTGATTCAAGT
>BHEQ01000037.1 GCA_003864535.1 Gammaproteobacteria bacterium | reverse complement strand
TGATGATTTAAAATCAGGGAGTTCAATTTCAGGGCTGGTCCAAAAAGGATGATTATCTGGCAAGCTCATAAATGCAAATATTTTAAATGCCCAATAAGGTGATCCTGCTGAATTATAAGACTCACACATATGTAAATTAGGATAGGCATAGCCAATCGACAAAACGCCATCGCGATGCGCAATTGGCTGATTGGACCACCAACGTAAATGGCGCAATACAAGTCCTTTTATTTGCCCCCAAGGCAAAGCTTCGCAGTCTGCAAACGCTAATGCTGACCAAAAGCTACCACAGGCAAACCGATAAGTTAAGCTGCGTCCGAAAGTAAGGGCTGCTCCATCTTCTGCAAACCAGCGTATAAACTGCTTAGAAAATACATTGGCACGCTCTTTTATTTGAGCTAAGCGCCGAAGTTCTTTTTCTGAAGATATATTTTTTAGCGACATGATCTTATAATAAAGTAAGCCGTAAAAATGGATTGCAAAAGGAATGTAATAATCCACGCGACAATTTGGACCATCAGCATACCAGCCATCATCAAGATACAAGTTATCCAATTTATCTAAATAGGAATCCATTAATTCTTGCTCAATACTTTCACCAATTGCTTGTAAGCCAAGCCCGATCATAACGCGGAAAAACATCCAGTTATTTTCCCCAAAACGGCGTGTATAAGCGTGATGTAAATAATGTGCGATATTTTTTTTTGTAGCAGCTGATTGTGGTTGCCATAAAATTTCAGGAATCATCACCAAAGCAAAGCCTATCGCTGCAAGCTCAACTAAACGCTGATCTCGATTATCTGGAAATCCCCAAAACTCAGGATGCTCAGGATTGGTACCATTAGCAAGCCCTTCACGAAATAGTTCCCAATCAACAAAATCAGCACCGCCGCCAGCAGCTAAAGGTGCAAGTCCCCATAATGGGCGTGCAAATCCTTCTAGGTCAGAAGCGGTACGGTCAAAACTTGCTGCTGCCATATCTAAACGAACACGAGCATATCCTTTTGAATAATAAGGCTTTAAAGGAAGATATAAATCTTTCATTACTTGTATAACATCTTCCCTTGTTTTTAAAGGGTTACCCTCCATTGGATTAAAAGAGGAAAAAATAGAGTTGCTGCGCATATATTAATCCTTAAATAATTACACGCTTTTATTAAAAGCGTGTAACGTAGAAAAATCACACATAGATGTGTCCTAAAAATAAATTTATATAAGATCTTTTACCTTTGACGAATAGCTTTTTTAACCCCAGCGATTAAACTAGTTGCAGCTTGTTTAACACTGATTTTTCCAAATCCTAATTGATCACCAAGGGGCTTCATTACACCTGTATCCATTTCAATAGCACCAGCAGGAGCTGCTGGAGGGTAAGGGGTTACAATATCTGCAATAGAATCGGTAAATTCAACCGTCATTTTAGAATAATCCCCCAATTGTTCCATAATAGCTGCGCGAACTTCTAAATTTGCAGGAATGCCACGCTCAACTTCAAGAATTTTACCTGCGTCAATATCATTAATAAAAAAATCAATATACTTTGCTGCAGCTTCAATATCATTACAGTCACGCGTAATACTCCACGTAAGTGAAGGTCTATAGTAAATGCCAGAATTACCACCTTTTTCAATAATAGGATAAGGGGCGATCCCTAAATTAATTTCTGGGAGTAGCGCATTAAAAGCAGTTAGCTGGCTTGAAAAGAGTAGGGCTGATGAGGCGTTTCTGGTCGACATTGCACTGGTATCAGGTGTATTGACATTTCTTGATTCAACATCTGCAGGAGCGCAGCCGCCAGCTTTGAGAAGATTATCCCAATATGTATAAAATTCAGTAGCATCATCAAGATTAAAACCAATTTTTTGATCTTCAGTGAACATTTGCACGCCGCGCTGGGTTAACCATGATTGAAATACATGCCACTGGCGTACTCCACTTGGTGCTCCCCAATATCGATCTTTCCCTGATGATTTATTAATCTCTATCGCTTGTCTTGCATATTCATCCCAAGTTAAGCCGTAAATAGGTTCATCAATTCCAAGTTTTGCATACATATCTTTATCGTAAATTAAGGCAAAAGAATTAACCCCTTGAGCAATTCCCGCTATTTTACCGTCAATTTTACCTAATTCTAAAGTACCTTTTGCAAAGCTGCTAGTTCTGATAAGTTTTTTTTCTATCAACTCATCTAAAGGAATTAAGACACTACGGCGCGCGTAATCAGGCAAGGTATTTGGCTCTAACTGGATAATATCGTGCATATTTCCAGCCGCCATTGAGGTGTTAAGTTTGGGCCAGTAATTAGAAGTAGACTCAGCAAGTGCATTTATGCTTGAATTATTCTGATTAAATGAGTCAGTTAATTTATCACTACGTCTAACTCTATCTGGAGATCCCCAGTATAAAATGCGTAATACTGTGCGCTTTTCTTGCGCAGATAACATTGAATAAAAAGGTGAGGATGCCGCAAGTAAAGCACTGTATTTTAAAAAATCACGTCTATTGATCATATTTAATATCCTTAAAGGTTATATAAAAAAATAAGGGTGTTTCTATAAAGTTTTGGGGCATCATTATGAAATTTAAGCAAGTTGGGAGCTATGTTTTATTTATAACAGACACTCCGTCCTCATTAAAAACATGGCATAAATTAGGATTGATGCTGATAGAAATATCTTGTCCTGCAATAATTGTTTGTTGTCCTTCAAGCGATAACGTAAGTGCTTGTCCATCGTTTAATTTGCCATAAACAAATGCATTGCCGCCTAATTGCTCAATATGGGTAACTCTCATTTTCCCTAAAGGTAAACCTGCGCTATCGCCACAAATAATATGCTCGGGACGAATACCAATCATAATTTTATCTTGCTGTTTCTCCATTAGAATAGGAAGATTAATATTTGTTCCTGCTAGATTAAACGAAGTATGTTCATCCGTTGTTTGTTGAATGTTCGCGTTTAGAAAATTCATTTTGGGGCTTCCAATAAAGCCTGCCACAAATTTATTAATAGGATGATTATAAAGATGAAGAGGCGAGCCAATTTGCTCAACAATACCTGCACGTAAAACGACAATTTTGTCCGCTAAAGTCATAGCTTCTACTTGATCGTGGGTGACATAAATCATAGTTGTACCAAGCTCTTTATGTAATGCGGCAATCTCCACACGCATCTGGACGCGTAATTCTGCATCTAGATTTGAAAGTGGTTCATCAAATAAAAATATTCTAGGATCACGTACAATTGCGCGTCCAATGGCTACACGCTGTCTTTGCCCACCTGAAAGTTGCTTTGGTTTTCTTTTTAATAAAGGCTCTATTTGTAATATTTTTGCAGCTTTTTCAACTTTAGTCATAATTTCAGCTTTGGGCGTTCCTATTGTGCGTAGTCCAAAGGCTAAGTTTTCATATACAGACATATGTGGATAAAGTGCATAAGATTGAAAGACCATGGCAATGCCGCGTTTTGCAGGCGGAACATTATTTATGATCTGGTCATCAATTAAAATATCACCAGAGGAGAGCGTTTCTAAGCCTGCAATCATACGCAGTAAAGTTGATTTGCCGCAGCCAGATGGTCCTACAAAAACTACAAATTCACCAGGGTTAACATCAAAACTAATCCCATGAATAATATCAGTAGTATCAAATCGTTTGCACACATTATTTAATACAAGTTTGGTCATTTGTGTTCTCCAAGTTAAATTAGCGTTTCATGCCAGTGGTTGCAACCCCTTCAATCAATAAGCGTTGGCAAAATAAAAATATCAAAAAGACAGGTAATATCGATAAAACAGACATTGCAAATAGACCAACCCAATCAGAGACTCCAGTTGAATCAACAAAAGAACGCAAACCTAGTTGAATGGTGTAGGAGTTAATGTCATTTAAGTAGACTAATGGTCCAAAAAAGTCTCCCCATGTCCAAATAAATGAGAAAATTGCGGTCGTTGCTAAAACAGGCAGAGAAAGAGGAAGCATAATTTTGAAATAAATACGCCAAGGTCCACAGCCATCCATCACTGCTGCCTCATCAAGCTCTCTTGGGATTTGCCTAAAAAACTGCACCATTAAGAAAATAAAAAAAGCATCAGCAGCAAGAAATTTAGGTACAACTAAGGGTAGGTAAGTATCAATCCAATTCATTTTTAAAAACATAATGTATTGTGGAATTAAGATCGCATGTTGTGGGATCATTAATGTTCCAAGCATTAACGCAAACCAGAACTTTTTACCCCAAAAGTTTAAGCGTGTAAATGCAAAAGCAGTTACAGAACAGGTCATTATATTACCAATAACAGTTAAAACAGAGATGAGTAGTGAGTTCCATGCAAATGTTCCAAAAGAGACTTTGAGGGCATGCCAACCTGAAATATAATTTTTTGGATTTAATGATTCTGGAATGACGGATAAATTATTCATAATCTCACCGTTAGAACGGAATGAGCTTGCGAACATCCATAATAATGGATAGAGCATAATAATTGAGATCAACATTAGAATGATATGGAGCATGACTTTAGTAAGACGGCGTTTTTTAGCTGATTCACCCGCCATTTCATGCACTGAGGTTTTAATCTTTATAACTCTAGTCATCGTAATGCACCCATAATTTAGATGAAGCAAAGGTAATGGACGTGAATATCGCAATAATGATAACCAAAATCCAAGCTAAAGCTGAAGCACTTCCCATTCTTAAATAAGCAAAAGCTTCTTGGTACAAATATAGTGTATAAAATAAGGTACTGTTTACAGGGCCTCCTGTGCCATTACTTACGATAAATGCAGGAGTAAATGCTTTAAATGCATCTATAGTTTGCATTACAACATTAAAAAATATAACAGGAGTTAAAAGTGGGAGTGTTATTTTAAAAAACTGCCGCATTTTACTTGCACCGTCAATGCTTGCAGCTTCATACATATCTTTAGGAATTTGACGTAAACCTGCGAGGAAAATAATCATAGGCGAACCAAATTGCCAAATACTTAGGATGATAAGTGTATTAAGAGAATAATCAGGAGTCGTAATCCAGCCAGGACCTTCATATCCGAAAAAACGCATTAAATAAGTTATTAAGCCATCTGTTGAGAAAAATTGCCTCCATAAAATTGCTATCGCAACACTGCCTCCAAGTAAAGAAGGCAAGTAAAAAATAGCTCGATACAAAGGCAAGCCTTCTAAGCCTTTGTTTAGAGCAGCAGCTACGGCAAGTGCCATGAGTAATTTAAAAGGAACAGAGAAAATAACATAAGTGAAAGTAACATTCATGGATTCTCTAAATTTAATATCATCTCTAAAGATAGTTACATAATTATCCAACCCAATCCAAAAGGGTGGACGTGCAATATCGTATTCAGTAAAAGATAAATATAAAGAAACAAGCGCAGGGCCAAATGTAAAAACAAAGAAACCAACAAGCCAAATTAATAAAAACGAATATCCATTAATTTCATTTGACCATTTTTGGGAAAATTTTGATTAAGCCATTAGTACACCCACTTCATAGAGATAACAGACTGCGAGAACCAGAGAAAATTTTCTGATATATGTAAACTTTTACTTAAAATAACAATAAAATTAAAAAAAGTCAACATTGACGGTAATTTTCTTTAATGGTAAAATTTTTCTGAATAAATAGAAATGTTTTCTTTTATTTTTTGTTTAGCAGGGGTTTTTAAAGATTAGATTTTTCAAACCTGCAATATTATTGAATAATATTGTATAAGGAATAAAAATCATAAATAAAATTACCTCAGTTTATTTCTTAAAGTCTTATCTAAGGATTTCAACTAAATGAATAAAGTATCATTAAAAATATCACCAAATATATATTATGCGCAACTATCTAGTTCTCGCTCAATTAACTTGTATCAAGAAACACTTTTAAGATGTATAGAGAGTGTTAAGTTATCAATAGCTACGATAGGCTTGCGTAATCCAAAGATTGGTAAAAAAGATCATAGCTGGGAATATTGTGATCCTTTTGATTGGGTTATGAGTTTTCGGACAGGGCAATTATGGCTTGCAGCAAGCTTAACAGGAGAGCAGACATTTATTATAAACGCATCAGCACGAAATAAAGATTTTCGTAAAATTTTAGAAAATCCACTTGAGTTTGATCATGATCTTGGCTTTCAATTTTCATTAAGCTGTGTTGCTAATTGGAAAATAACAGGTAATAAAGAAGCGCGTTCATTAGCGTTAAGAGCGGCTGAGGCTTTATCACATAGATTTAATCAAGCGGGTAATTATATTCAAGCTTGGAATCCAAAGGTCAATGATCCTGAGCGTTCGCGCTTTGTTACGGGACGAATCATCGCGGATACTATGCAAAATATAGCCTTGCTGTATTGGGCACATTTTGAGAGCGGGATTAGTGCATTTAAAGAAATTGCAGATGCGCACGCACAAACGTCTATGAAGTATTTGATTCGTGAAGACGGCACTTCTTATCACACATTCATGTTTGATCCAGCAACAGGTGTGCCAGTGCGTGGCGAGACTCATCAAGGATATGCCGATGAATCATGCTGGGCAAGAGGGCATGCCTGGATGATTCATGGGTTTGCTCAAAGTTATTTGTATACCAAAAACCAGGAATATTTAAAGACAGCAATATTGCTTGCAAATACAGCTGAAAAACTGATGGGTGATGATTTAGTGCCTGTTTGGGATTATAAGCTTAGCAAAGATGAGATTCCTTATAAAGATAGCTCAGCAGGCGCTATTATGGCTGCAGGTCTTTATATTTTAGCTTCAGTTTCTACAGATGATGCGCCGCGATTTACCGCATTTGCAGATCGCTTGCTTAACGGATTGATTGAAACATGTGATTTAACTAAAGATCCAAAAGCACTTGGTTTGCTCGCACATGGTGCATCACATGTCGGTGCAGGCTATGCGGATAATATGTTACCTTATGGAGATTATTATTTTATGGAAGCATTAATGCGTTCTTTAGGACATAATCACTTTTTTTGGTAAATAATTAAGGGGTTGATAGGCAAGTGAAAATAAAAGAAACTGAAACTAAATCTAAGATTGTTCGTTTAAAAGATATAGCCACGTTGACAGGATTATCTTTGGCAACAATATCTAAGGCTCTAAACGAGAAAAGCGGCGTAAGTAGTATTAATCGCGCTAAAGTTCAAAATGCTGTCACCGAACTTGGCTTTCGGCGGTTACCATCATCTAAGCTCATCAAAAGCAGTCTCATTAATATTTCTGTCATCACGTATAGTTTTTCAGCTTTTGGGAATACTTTTTATGAAAAAATATTAAGAGCTATGATTGAAGAAGGACAAAAGCACGATTTAATTATTGATGTTAATCTACTTGAGATGTCTGAAAATGCAGGTGAAATAACAGAAAAATACCTTTTTAGAAATGGGATTCCAAAAGCGGTAATTATGCTTGGAATTGATGATCTTGCGGTTCTTGATAAAATTGCAGCTATCAACTGCCCTGCAATTTTGGTTAATGGAATTGATCCGCTGATGCGTTTTGATAGCGTTAGTCCTGATTATTATTTAGGTGGATTTTTAGCAACTAAGCATCTACTTGATTTAGGGCATCGCGATATTATCCATATAGGAGCAAAACGTAGAATAACTTTAGATTTAAGGAGGCAAGGTTTTGTTTCTGCGTTAAATTATGCAGGAATTATTTATAATCCTGATAGTCATCTTATTGATATTGGGCATCAAGATATGAGTAATATAGATAAACAAGCAATAATGCAGAAACTTACACAAAAAAATAAAAATAAAGTAACAGCATTTTTTACAGTTTCAGATACAGTTGCAATGAGTCTAATTAGTACCTTGAGTAATAATGGTTTTTCAGTACCAGATGATATTTCTGTAATTGGATTTGATGATCTGTCTGTGAGTGCGTATTGTGTTCCAGCACTTACAACTCTACACTCAAAACGGACAATAATGGGTAAGAAGGTAATTCATATGCTCTTAGAACGTGCAGCTTATCCAGAAAAAGAGGTTTGCCGTGTAAATATTGGCGTAGATTTAGTAGAACGTGATTCAACTGCTATCATTCATTCATAATTAATACTAAAAAACCCAAGATACTAAGTTTAGTATTTTGGGTTTCTAGTATGTGGTGCGCCCAGAAGGAGTCGAACCTCCGACCGCCTGGTTCGTAGCCAGGTACTCTATCCAGCTGAGCTATGGGCGCGTATCTTTCGTTACAAAAGAGATGCGCATTATAAAGAAATTAACGCACGCGTCAAGCTAATTTAATTATTTTTTGCAGCATGTATAATATTAGAACATTTTAGATCGCATAACTATTTAAAGTAAGCTCACCTGAAAAGTCACTTTGAGTAGCATGTTTATGACTATGATTGCTTTTTAGAAGTCTGATCGACATTCTTTGCTGGTTGCCAGAAAATTCAGGGTAATCATTATGTGGCAGCATCAACTCAATAAAGCAGGTTGATTTAGGTAGAGATACTAGGCAAAAGCCAGCCTCAAAAATCAAGGTTTGTGGAATAGATAAGTCTTTGTAATGTTTTACGATAGCTGTATTGGCTTGAATATAAGGCTCAAGTAAGTTTTTCCAGCGTGCTAAATCTTGATCACGTATTGTTGATGATGGGCTTAACCAGTTGATTAAAAGAGGGAAGTCAGCGCGATAAGCAGGCCCTGCTAGATTTAATTTTTGTTTTAATATATTTAAAAAATCATCTTGTTTTAATGTAAAAAAATTTTGCTTTAATTTGCTATGAAATAATTTAATAATTTCAGCTATATTTTGATCTTTTACAGTTAGATAAATCCGATCTAACTCTTTAAGTGTTTCTGAATTAAGATCATAACGAGAACCAATATTTAGTAAGTAAACCAAGCTTTCTAAGCCAATAAAAAATGCCGCTTCATCTGTTTTAGATGCTTGCTCAGCAGTTAATATATTCTTAAATAAATAATTTAAGCGCATTATTAAGCGGATGCGCTCATTTAAGGGATGTAAATAATTAGTCATCTCATTCCTAAGTATAGGGTAAAGTTGGAACATAATAGCTGACTTTATTTATTTAGGCTCATTCTTATTTTATTTAATATCGTGTAACGCAAAAAGAGCACAGATAGACACGCCCTTAAAATAAAAGGGCTTCTAAGTTTTAAGCTTAGATGCCCTTTTATTTTACTTTGGGTGAATATTCTTAATATTATTTAAGAGGACGACCAAAACGCTTACGATCATTTTCTGTTAAATATTTTTTACGAATACGTAATGATTTAGGCGTAACTTCAACGAGTTCATCATCATCGATAAACTCGATAGATTGCTCTAAAGTCATCCGAATTGGCGGGGTTAAAGTTAGCGCTTCATCTGTGCCTGATGCACGCATATTAGTTAATTGTTTACCTTTTAAGCCATTCACGACTAAATCATTATCACGCGAGTGAATACCGATAATTTGTCCTTCATAGACCTCTTCAGCATGTCCTAAAAATAAACGCCCACGTTCTTGGAGATTAAAGAGCGAGTATGCCGCAGCCTTGCCTGTGCCAATAGAGATTAAAACCCCATTTAAGCGTTGCCCAACTTGACCTTTTTTCAAAGGTCCATAATGATCAAAGTTATGGTACATCAAACCTGTGCCGCTAGTTAGCGTCATAAATTCAGTTTGGAAGCCAATTAAGCCACGCGCAGGGATAATATAATCTAAACGCACGCGCCCTTTACCATCTGGGAGCATATCTTTAAGATCGCCAAAACGTGTCCCCATTTGCTCCATGATCCGTCCTTGATGATTCTCATCCAGATCAAAAGTTAAGGTTTCGTAAGGTTCTAATTTCTCACCATTTTCTTCACGGATAATAACTTCAGGACGACCAACGCCCATTTCAAAGCCTTCGCGGCGCATGTTTTCGATTAATACAGATAAATGCAGCTCGCCACGACCTGATACTTTAAATTTATCAGGATCTTCAGTATCTTCAACGCGTAAGGCAACATTATGTAGCAATTCTTTTTGGAGGCGTTCACGGATTTGGCGTGAGGTCACATATTTGCCTTCACGTCCTGCAAAAGGTGAGTTATTTACCTGAATGGACATCGAAACAGTTGGCTCATCAACAACTAAAGGTGGAAGAGCTTCAACATTGGCAGGATCACAAATCGTATCTGAAATATTTAAAGGATCAAGCCCTGTAAAACAGATAATATCACCAGCTTCTGCGGATTCAAATTCTATCCGTTCTAAGCCATGAAAACCTAAAATTTGGAGGATGCGACCTGAGCGCGTTTTGCCATCTTTATTAACGACAGTTACATTCGTATTTCTAGAGATTTTACCACGCTGAATGCGCCCAATCCCG
Source organism: Gammaproteobacteria bacterium (assembly GCA_003864535.1). Lineage (GTDB taxonomy): Bacteria > Pseudomonadota > Gammaproteobacteria > Cardiobacteriales > Wohlfahrtiimonadaceae > BHEQ01. Next base: position 1,838 of record BHEQ01000037.1, on the reverse strand, counting down.
ATAACACCGACGTAAGAGTTATAATCTAAAGAAGATACTTGCATCTGAAATGGCGCATCAGCTTGTACATTTGGTGGTGCTACATGTTGGATAATCGCTTCAAATAAAGGATCCATATTGCCGTCGCGGACATCATGATTTGTTCCAGCATAACCATTTAAAGCTGAAGCATAAATAACAGGGAAATCTAATTGTTCTTCAGTTGCACCTAAGTTTGCAAATAAATCAAAAGTTTGATCTAAAACCCATTCAGGACGCGCTCCGTGCCGATCAACTTTATTGATCACCACAATAGGTTTAAATCCCATTGCGAAAGCTTTTTGGGTAACAAAACGCGTTTGAGGCATAGGGCCATCAACAGCGTCAACTAATAAAAGCACAGAATCAACCATAGATAATACGCGTTCAACTTCACCGCCAAAGTCGGCATGTCCTGGGGTATCAACAATATTAATTCGATAATCTTTCCATTTTAGCGCGGTATTTTTGGCTAAAATAGTAATGCCACGTTCTTTTTCGATTTGACCTGAGTCCATCATGCGCTCTTCTACGTGAGCACGATCAGAAAAAGTTCCTGACAATTTTAAAAGTTGATCAACTAAAGTTGTTTTACCATGATCAACATGGGCAATAATGGCGATGTTACGTAAATTCTCTATCACTTGGAGACTCTTTTTAAGGTTAAGATAAGTATAATGAAAATAGCGCATAATGCGCTAAAATGATGGTTAGTTTTTTAGAAGGCTATAGATTTTATATGAAATTGATTTATTTTATCAATTTTTTTGGATTTATTGAGCGCGCAGTATAAGCGTAAAACTTTTTAATCCAGCTAATATGGCTTTTTAGGCTTGCGTCTCTAGCTCAAGCAGCCACTTTTTACGCGCCAAACCTCCCCATAACCGACTAACGCACCATTTCGCCCAATCACGCGATTTAATATTAACCTTACAACTAAGTTGTGTTTTTTTATAGATTCAACATTATGTTTTTAATATATTAATAAATCTTTATGTACTTTAAATACAGCTTTTTTAATTTCACAGACTTGATTTACCGCACATAATGGTTGATGTAATTCTGTGGGTGGGAAAATCACAAAATCACCAACATTTAAAATTACATGATTATTAGGCTGATACCCATTCTCAATAAAGTAAAGATCAATAGGTTTAGCGGTAGGATCTGCTTGTGGGATTGGGGGTACGGTTTTTAAATCGCTATATAACTGCGAGCTATAGCCTTGGGCTTCCTCACCTTTTAGCAATAATTGAATATCGGCGAAATTATGATGATATTCAGTTTTCCGATCAGATCGCACTTCAGTTTTTCCATCCATCACCATAAAAAAGGCCTGTTCTTTAGTAAATCCTAAGCTTGCATCTAAAGGATAAGTACCAGAATCCATTTCTTGTAAAAGTGCTAATTTATCCGTATAAAAGCCTAGTATTTTTGCTAAATTTCCTGATACTAAAGTATTGCGCTGATAATCATTTAAACGTCCAAAGATCATAATAAACTCCAAAATAATAATACTAAAAATAATGCAGCTAAGAGTAAAGGGGCTTCTATAAATTAGATTTTTTCAATGATTGCTATATTATTAAAAGCGCAGTTTACCTAGGAAAATGAGCATTTTAATAATATCGCATAATGTAGAAAAAGCAATTAATAGATGTGCCCGTAAGTTAATTATCATATATTTTAAATTTTCTTATGCCTAGCTTGATCCTGCTCAATCTTTGCGGCATAAGTAATAATTAATCCCTGCGTAAAGCTCATTAAGCCTGCAATTACGCGAAATGAATAAACTTCTTGCTCTTTTATTTTTATAATAT
>BHEQ01000036.1 GCA_003864535.1 Gammaproteobacteria bacterium | reverse complement strand
GATACAACTTACGAACAATAAACATATGAAATGGCATCAAAAGCAGACGAGATATGAATTGTAATATTGAAAGGCAATAAGACAATTGATCCCATAATTTTAATCCCAACTACTTTGATTACTAAAGATAATATTAAAGACTATAAGGGCTGGACTAATAAATAATCCATCTCACTTCTTGATAATATATCTTATTAAAGATATGTCCTAAAGCCGTATCTCCCTGTCATCCTTAAATATCTCCTAATAACTAATGAAAATGGATAAATCATATGACAAAAATGATTTTAGAAATGATTAATGTTAATAAGCGCTTTGGCAATACTTATGCGTTAAATGATATGCAATTAAAAATTCAAGCAGGAGAAATACATGCCTTGATGGGAGAAAATGGCGCAGGAAAATCAACACTCATGAAAATTCTCGCAGGTGTTTATAGCCCTGATAGTGGTATTATTAAGTTAGATGGTAAGCCAATAAAAATTCAAAATCCTATTGAAGCTCGCAAAGTAGGAATTAGTTTAATTTATCAAGAATTATCCATTGCAACTAATCTAACCGTTGCAGAGAATGTGTTTATGGGTGCTGAGCCAACGCGTTATGGGCTTATTGATTATGCAACAATGAATTATAAAACCGATGTTATTTTAAAAAAACTAGGGACAAAATTCACAAGTACCAGCAATGCCTCAACTCTTTCAATCGCAGATCAACAGCAAGTTGAAATTGCGCGGGCACTGACCCATAAATCACGCATCTTAATTATGGATGAACCTACTGCGGCTCTCTCAGACCGAGAAAGCATGGCACTCTTTAAACTTATTAAACAACTCAAGGAACAAGGGCTCGCCATTATTTATATAAGTCATCGCATGAAAGAAGTGTACGAGCTCGCCCAAAGAGTTAGTGTAATGCGTGATGGCTATTTTATTAAAGAATTAGATCACGTTGATCCTACGCAAATTGTCTCTCTCATGGTGGGGCGCAAAATGGATGGATTCTACAAGAAAGAGATTAATACAAGTAAATGTTTTGGTCCTGTTGTGATGAAAGTTGAAACAATCTCCAAAGCACCACATATTAAACCTATTTCATTTAGTGTTAGAAGTGGTGAAATACTTGGTTTATCTGGTCTTGTTGGTGCGGGACGTACTGAATTAGCACGCCTTATTTTTGGTGCCGATACCGCAACAACTGGTAAAATATATGTGAACAACCAAATTGTTAATATTAACTCGCCGCGAGATGCTATTCGTGCTGGTATTGGTTATGTTCCTGAAGATCGTAAATGTCAGGGCTTATTTCTAGAATTATCTGTTTTGGAAAATAGTCAGATGAGTGTTCTAAATCAACGATCAAACAAGGGAATATTGAATCACCCCATGCTTGAAAAACGTACCCAACAATTGATCAGTGCGCTCAATATTAAAACTAACAGCTCATCTAGTACTGTATCAGGGCTTTCGGGAGGAAATCAACAAAAAGTATTGCTAGCACATTGGCTTGAGATAAAACCAAAAATACTTATTTTAGATGAACCTACGCGCGGAGTTGATATTGGTGCTAAAACTGAAATTTATAAAATCATTCAAAAACTCGCAGATGATGGTATAGCAATCATTTGTATTTCATCTGAACTTCCTGAAATTATTGGTCTAGCTGACCGAGTCTTAGTGATGCGAGAAGGTGAGATTGTGGGAGAAATATCAGATACACACCATATTACTCAAGAAAATATTATGCAATTTGCCACAGGTGCCAAATAAGCACTTTAAATAACAGGAGATATTTTATGACCACCCAGCAATATACGAACAAACATGTAGCACAAAGCAAGCACATGAAATTACTTAAGCAGTTTGGAATATTGCCTGTTCTTATTTTAATTTGTACACTTTTTTATATTATGGCAGAAAATTTTGGCACAACCGATAATATGATGAATATTTTGCGCCAAGCCTCCATCAATATTGTCCTTGCTTGTGGTGTTACTTTTGTGATTTTAACCGCTGGAATTGATCTATCTGTTGGCTCAATTCTTGGTGCTTCTGCTGTGACTACTATGATTGTTTCCTTAACGAGCCTATCTTGGCTATCGATTCCCGCAGGTATTTTGGCAGGTATTTTAATGGGAGGATTTAATGGTTCTTTAATCGCATTTTTAAAAATGCCGCCTTTTATTGTAACTCTCGGCACTTTGACTGGTTTGAGAGGAGTTTCATATTTACTTGCGGATGGTACTACAGTTATTAATAATGATATTGCCTTTGAATGGATTGGGAATAGTGATTTTATGGGCATTCCTTGGTTGGCTATTATTGCTTTAAGTGTTGTCATTGTGTGTTGGTTTATCTTAAAGAAGACCGTATTAGGTTTACATATTTATGCTGTTGGCGGCAATCCTCAAGCGGCGCGTCTTTCTGGTATTCGCGTCTCATTGGTGCTGTTATTTTGTTATGTAATGTGCGGAATCTGTTCTGCTTTAGGAGGGCTTATGTTGTCCAGTCGCCTATATTCTGCAAATGGTATGCTCGGCACAGGCTATGAGTTAGACGCAATTGCTGCTGTTGTCCTTGGTGGTACAAGTCTTATGGGCGGTATTGGTTCTGTTTGGGGTACTTTTTTTGGTGCACTAATTATCGCGATTCTCAATAATGGCTTAACGCTTATGAATGTCGATTTCTTCTGGCAACTCGTCGTTAAGGGAAGTGTCATTATTATTGCTGTATTAGTTGATCAATGGCGCCAAAAAGCAACAGGATAATTAAGGAAAATTAATAATGCTATTAGGTATTGATATTGGCACATCGTCCTTAAAAACAGCTATCTACTCACGCAAAGGGCAGTTGCAGTGGCTTGAGAAAATAAGATATCAACCAGACTTTCCTCAAAATGGCTGGGCTCAAATCGACCCACTTATTTGGTATCATGCTCTTATTAGCGCCTTATCTAATTGTCCACGCTCACTTAAACAGAAGATTTCTGCTTTGAGTTTCTCAGGACAAATGCATGGAGTGGTTGCCACAGATATTCACTCAAATCCTCTTTATCCAGCTATTTTATGGCTAGATCAACGCGCAGATGGCTTTATTGAAGAGATATTGCAAGATCAAGTTGATATCACTTTGTGTAATAATGGCAATCAAATTTACAATGGGGCAATGGCAGGATCAATACTATGGTTGCGAGCACAATGCCCTGATATTTTTAAATGTACGGCTAAATTTCTGTCTCCTAAAGACTGGTTACGCACTTATTTAACCCAAAAATCATTAGCAGATTTATGGGTGAGTGAACCGAGTGATTCAAGTGGTACATTACTTAGTAATCTTTCAGGGAATTGGGATCTTGCCCTTTTTCATTACTTAAAGTTAGATCTAAAACAATTTCCAAAAATTGTTGCCTCCACCACAATCACAGGATTATTGGCAGCTGATATTGCTAAAGTGCTCGGGCTGCCGCTTGGAGTAAAAATTATCGCTGGTGGAAGTGATACTGGCTGTGCTGCAATCGGAGCAGGCTTTCTTTCAAATCATCATACGATGTTGACAACAGGAACAGGAGCACAGTTAATCACGCGTTACACTACAGTTCCACATCCTAAAAAAGGATTACATATTTTCTCAATTCCCACTAGCTACGAAAGAAATCAACCAAATCACTTGTGGTATCAGATGGCAGCAATGCTAAATTGCGGTAGTGTTTTAGAGTGGATGCGCTGCCAGTTTGCAATCGAGTGGGATCAAATATATACCGAAGCATTCAGCAAAAATACAATACATGATAGTCTTGATTTAATCGCACATCCTTGGTTAAACGGTGAGCGCAGCCCGTGGATGAATCCTAAGCTTAGTGCAGGTTGGGTTGGCATTAAAGCACATCATACTCGCAAAGATCTGATATATGCGATGCTTCGTAGTGTGGCTCTATCTATCAAAATCGGCTTTGAATATTTTGATCACCACTCACAGGTAGCGCATCTTTTATTTGCAGGTGGTGGCTCAACTCACCCATTATGGCGCCAAATGATTGCAAATGCGCTTAACAAGCCATTGCATTGTTTGGATGAGGTTGATTTGAGTGCAAAAGGGGCTGCAATGTTAGCAGGTTTGGGTACGAATCTATTAACGCTAGCTGATTTACATTACTTTGCGCCGATTACGGTTTGTATCGTTAAACCTGAACCTATCGCCACGGATGATTTTGAGAGGCATAAAGTAAATCTTTTGGAAAGCATAAGCTCTTTATGATCTTATTATTTTTATTTTTATTTATATTTTTATTTATTGGAGAATGACATTATGCAACTATATCCACTTTATTTAACCAAACAGTTTCGCCATTATTATTTTGGTAAGCAATTAATTAAACATAAAATCACGAATGATGTTCCTGATGGTTTTTTAGCAGAAACGTGGGAATGTTCTGATTATGGTACGGTTAGTGCTTTGATTACCAACGGTATTCATCAAAATAAATCCCTGCGTGAATTGGTGTTAAATTACCCAGAAGAGATCCTAGGTAAAGGATTAAAAGCACCTCATTTCCCATTATTGGCTAAGTTTTTGGATGCATCTGAATTCTTACCCGTTCACCTCCATGCTAATGATAAAACTGCACACTTAAAATATGCGCAACCCAATGGTAAAACAGAGGCATGGCATATTTTATGGGCAAAAGAAGGGGCAACTATCCTTGCGGGCATGAAAAAAGGTGTCAGTGAAGATCAAGCACGGCACGCATTTAGGAAGTGTGACTATACGTCTGTCGTTCATGAATATCCAATTAAAACAGGTGATACGGTATATATTCCTGGTGGTGTGATTCATAGTTTTGGTCCAGATGCTTTAGTTTATGAAATTCAGCAAACCTCTGATTTAGGTCAGAATGTCATGCCCCACGATTTATTTGGTAATCCCTATAGCGAGACTATTTGGCACAGCAATATTGAAAATGTTTTAGAAGAGCTTGAATGGGAACCCCAACCTAAACCAATATCAGGGCTTAAAATTGTAAGCGCTAATACAAGCCGTACACTCTTAGCCGCAGGACCTTATTTCTGCTTAGAGCGTTTTACCTTGAGCGGTGAAATGAATTATAAATTTGAACGGGCACGGATTATTACTAATTTGGGTGCGCCTTTAACAATTATTGCAGATCAAGCTCACTATATCTTGCATGCAGGTCAAACCTGTCTTTTACCTGCAGGCATGAAAACAATTGATTTTCATTGTGACGTACAAGAACACAGATCAGGAGATTTTTTAGTCTCCTATGTGCCAGAGCTAGAAAATGATGTGATTAAACCACTTCAACACGCTGGTTTTTCTCGTGCTGAAATTTCAGGATTAGGCGAACTCTAAAGAGAGTATCAAATATTAAATATTAAATATATATTAAAGGAAATAACATGGCACTTATTAGTTTAAAACAAGGTCTTTCGCATGCACAAAAACACGGCTACGCACTTGGAGCATTTAACGCACTAGATAGCCATTTTATCAATGCAATATTTTCAGCAGGTCTCAAACAGCGTGCACCCTTTATTTTAAATATTGCTGAAGTTCATTTCAAATACTTAGATCTGCCATCATTGGTTGCTACCATTAAAGCAAAAAGTGAGCAGCATGATCTGCCTGTTATTCTTAATTTGGATCATGGACTTACTTTTGATAATATCATGCTTGCGATTCGCTTAGGATTTACCTCCGTGATGTTTGATGGCTCAAGCTTGTCTTATGATGAGAATATCAGACAAACTCAAGAAGTTGTGCGGATGTGCCACGCGATTGGGATCTCTGTAGAAGCTGAACTTGGTGCCGTCGGTGGCGATGAGGGCGGAGCATTATATGGAGCCGCAGATGCACAATTTTTTACCGATCCATTAAAAGCTAGAGATTTTGTCGCGCAAACTAATATTGACGCTTTAGCCGTTGCTATAGGCAATGCACATGGGAAATATAAAGGAGAGCCAAAACTTGACTTTGTCCGTTTGGAAAAAATTAGAGATGAGGCTGGTATTCCTCTAGTCTTACATGGTGGCTCAGGGATCAGTACCTATGATTTTAAACAAGCTATTTTACTGGGCATTCATAAAATTAATTTTTATACAGGTATGAGTCAGGCTGCACTAGAATCTGTCAAACAATCTATTCAAACACCAAATGAGATTTATGATGAGCTTCCACAATTGCTCATAGGAATAGAAAAAGCAATTGAAGCTACTGTCATCGAACAAATGATAATTTTTGATAGCACAGGCAAAGCTTAAAAGGGAAAATATTATGACAAATAGCACAGGAATTCGCACAGGAGTTTTAGCAAGCGGTAATATACTCGTAGATCATGTCTTAGAAATCCCAAGCTATCCTGAGCCAGGTCACTTATCAACGATGCAACATGTTAGTCAATGTGTAGGAGGTGCGCCTTTAAATGTCTTACTAACGCTTGCTAAAATGACCCAGTCTTTGCCGCTAAGTATTTTTGGTATTGTTGGATTAGATGATAATGCTATTTATATCAAATCTCAACTGAGAGACCATAATATAGAAGATAATACTTACAGTCTTAAAGGTAAAACTGCTTATACTTACGTGATGAGTGCTAAAGATACGGGGCAGCGAACTTTTTTTCATGACTTAGGGGTTAATACTTTATTAGATATTAGCCATTTTTCAACTCTGCAAACGACACATAAAATTTTTCATCTCGGGTATTTATTATTACTTGCCCGTCTTGATCAAACAGATTCTGAGTTTGGTTCCCTTAGTGCGCGTCTATTTCATCAAATGCAACAAAAAGGCTACCAGACATCATTAGACTTAGTTTCTGTTAATGATCCTGAAAAATTTCATAAATTTGTTCTGCCGTGTTTGCCCTATATTAATTATCTGATTATTAATGAATGCGAAGCAGAACAATTAACAGGGATTAGCTTACGCAACCAAGACCACTCTCTTAATACGCTTAATACACAAAATGCGGCGGCACAATTAATTAAGTCTGGAGTCAATAATATTGTGGTTATTCATAGCCCTGAAGGGGCGATAGCAATGACACAAAGCTATACTTGCTATATGGCACCGTCTTATCTTATTCTTGAATCTGAAATTAAAGGAACAGTCGGTGCTGGCGATGCTTTTTGTGCAGGTATGCTCTATGCACTTCATCAGGAATTAGGACTTGATCAAGCATTAAAAATAGCAAATGCCTGTGCCTATTTTAATTTAAAAGCGAGCAACTCGATTGATGGTACAGTTAGTTTAGAGAGTGTTCTTAAATTTATTGCAAAAACTAGTAGTCGTCAAGGTTTTGAAAAAATATCTTAAATATATTTAACTAGCGTGTCTCTGGCTTAGATGCGCTGTTTTTATTAAAAAATATCTCTAAAATTTCAAATAGTAGCATTCCTGCAAGCATCGCTGCTACAAAAACAACACCTTTTATTGCCCCAGTGCTTGCTAGAACTAAAGCAGGACCTGGGCAAATACCAGCTAAACCCCAGCCAATTCCAAAAATTAGTGCACCAATAATTAAGCGCTTATCAATCCGCGTTGCGCTCGGTAATTGTATTTTTAATCCCAAAATGCTTGTTTTTCGAGATTTAGCTTGACTAAATGCAAACAAACCTATAATAATTGCACCGCCCATAACCAGTGCAAGAGATGGATCCCAGTCTCCAGCAAGATCAAGAAAAGCTAGAACTTTATCAGGATTAGCCATTCCTGAAATAATCAAACCTAAGCCAAAAATAAAGCCGGCGATAAGAGCGGTAATAATTTTCATATCAAAATCCTAAAATATTTAAGCTGTAAATGTGGCGCATGATATAAACGCTGATAAATCCTGCGCCCATAAATACAATAGTTGCGACAATGGAGCGGATAGATAAGCGCGAAATGCCACAAACACCATGACCGCTGGTGCAGCCTGAGCCGTAACGCGTGCCAAGCCCAACTAATAGACCTGCGATAATTAAGAGCGTTATACTTGCATCAATACGGCTTTTGGGCATATGTGCAAATAGGCTATAAATATATGGCGCCGCTAAAATCCCAAAAACAAAAGCAAGCCGCCATAGTATTTCTGTAGGTTTAGGGCGGAGTAAACCTGCAATAATCCCACTAATCCCCGCAATCCGTCCATTAAATAGAATTAATATTGCAGCAGCAATACCGATTAAGCCACCGCCTAATAATCCAGCGATAGGGGTGAAGTTAAGCCAATCAATAATCATATGAATTCCTTAAATTTTAATGTTAATGTTGATATTTTTCAGATCATGTTTTTCAAGATCTAATAAAAACTGTTTTATCTCTAAGCCACCGCCATAGCCGCCAAGCTTGCCATTATGCTTAATTACCCGATGGCAAGGAATGATAATTGGAATAGGATTCGCCCCATTGGCACTACCTAAGGCGCGCACAGCTTTTGGATGATCAATATACGCAGCAAGATCCAGATAGCTACATGTTGTCCCATAATTAATCTTAAGTAATCCATGCCAAACTTTAAGCTGAAAATTAGTGCCTTTGAGCATCAGCCTAATTGAGAAGTTGGATAAATCACCTGCAAAATATTTATGTAATTGATTGGTTAAATTTGGATTAATACACTGCGGGCTTGGCAGAATATTTTTATGTTTATTTATATTATCATTTAGATAATCTGCTTTAAATAATTCAAAAAAAGTAGAATTAAAAAACAAGTGAGTTAAGCTGCCATCGGAACTCTCTAAGCTAATTAGATCTCCAATTGGCGTTTTATGCGTATAACTAAATAAAGTATCAGGATAACTCTTTGTTATAATTATGTTAGTTAGTGTCATATTTATATCCTGTTTTCTCTAGGGCACATCTATTAATTGCTTTTCCTTTGTTACACGATATTATGAAAATGCTCATTTACCCCAGTAAACTGCACTTTTAATAATATAGCAAGCCTTGAAAAATCTAATTTATAGAAGTCTCCTCTAGTTTATAGTCTAAGGCGGTCTGATAAAGCTGTAAAACATGTTGATGATGCTCGCTGCAATCTAGAGTAATGCTATCACTTAACTGCTGTGATTCTTCCTTGATTTTATCAAGCCTTAGAGCCTGTTTAACCTTTTTTGTAAGAGCTGATTGATCATCAAATTTAACTAATCCTGTCGGGTAGAAAGCTTTTAAATTCTCCCCAATGCCGCCAATATCCCAGCCAACTACAGGAGTTCCTGCGCGTAAACTTTCAAGAACAATCCGCCCATAAGATTCAGCTTTTATGGATAAAGATAAAGTTAAATCAACTTGTCTAAACAGGGCTGGCATCGCAGCGCATTCTCCAAAAAAGAAGATACAATTTTGTAAGTTTTTGTCGATAATTGTTTGTTTGAGATGTGCCATATATTCTTGTTGTTTAATATCCGCACTGCCTACAATAATTGCGTAAGCTGTGAGTTCCTGCTTGTTTAACTCACTCATTAAATTGATTAAATAAGTATGTCCTTTAATTTTAGATAAACGCCCAACTAAAGCAAGAATTGGGGTTTTAGGATTATAAGCTGGGATAAGAGCTTTTAGTTTTTCTAAAATTTGGGTATCGTGCTCATCAATTATTGCGGTAAATTGGCGCGTATCAACCCCTAAAGGGAAAATATGAATCTTTTTAGTAGATAAGCCGTCAGAGTTTAGGATATTTTCTGAAGCTAGATTACTTAAATATTTATGCGGATATTTATTAAGATAATGCTTATGATAATACTCAAAACAAGCTGTTGAGACCGCAATTACTACATCAGCTTTTAAAACTATCGCGCTATATATATTTACCGAATGGAGTCCGTGAATAGTTGCAACCGTGATAGGACGCTGCGTTTTGGGTATGAATTTTAAAGCCGTATAAATTAACCAAGCGGGTAGGCGTGAATGAATATGGATAATATCTGGCTTAATATCTTTGATTAAACGTATTATTTTAATTATTTGAAATAAACTAGTAAGGTTTTTTTTTGCAATCGGCAGGCAAATTAGTTTTACATTTTGCTTAATAAGCGCATCAACCATAAGACCACCAGCACAAAGCACAAAAACCTCATTGCCAGCCGCTGCAAGTGCAATAGAGCTTTCAGCTACAACCATTTCTACACCACCGTGATTAAGCTCAGGTAATACATTTAGAATTTTCATCAGCGGATTAAAACCTAATAGGCAAATTAATTTGCATCCCGAGCGGGGATTCATCTCTGCCAAATGATTGAAAGCCATTCCTAACAGTTTGGCGGTTTGTATTATAATTTTCCTGCCATATTTTATACTCTGAAACTTGTAAAATAAGTTGATAATTATCATTTTTATTTTCTAAGATGACACCGACACCCGTAAAATAAGCATTTTCCTTGTAAATAGCAGGATCTAAAGTATCTTGAACGATAGCTAAGAAGCGTCCTTTAGATTTATCTCCAAAAGGTCGTCCACTTTTATTAAGGCTGAGGGATTGAATCTCAATTTCAGTAGTTTTATCCGTATAGTTAACCGATAAAATTTTCCCACCGAGGCGTATTTTTTGCTTTGAATAGTTTTTTGGATTATTTTTAATCGAGCTTAAATCGCCATTTTCAAAATTAGCAATAGGATTAGGTGCATGGGTGCAGCTTATGATTGCTAATATAAAAGTAAACATCGTCGCGATCTTTAAAGCATTCATAAATATTTCCTATAGCATCTACATTAAGTAATAAATTAATATAAAGCATATCAGAAAAATCTTTATCCATGTAAATCATACTAAAATAGATCAATGTAATTAAATTTAACTAATTAATAGATAAAATGATTTAAATTATAATAAGGTTTTTTGCTTAGCTTCTTAAGGGGAGTTCTATAAATTAGATTTTTCAAGGCTTGCGATATTATTAAAAGCGCAGTTTACTTAGGTAAATGAGCATTTTAATAATATCGTGTAACGAAGAAAAAGCAATTAATATATATGCCCTTAATATTTAAGGTATAGTTACAGACTCCAGCTTATTTATCATTGGAAACCTTATATTTAGTTTGGAAAAGTTTTATAATCAACGCTTATTTTAGCGAAAGCATATATTTTAGTTAAAGGAGTGCAATATGGCACGAGGCGTAAATAAAGTTATTTTAGTTGGTAATTTAGGCAAAGATCCTGATATCCGTTATACCGCAACAGGCGCAGCAGTTGCTAATATTACTATTGCAACCAGTGAATCTTGGAAGGATAAAACCTCAGGCGAGACACAAGAGCGTACAGAATGGCATAACGTCGTATTCTTTAATCGGCTTGCAGAAATTGTAGGTGAGCATCTTAAAAAAGGCTCGCAAGTGTATATTGAAGGCGCTTTAAAAACGCGTAAATATACAGATAAAAATGGTATTGAGCGCTATGCAACTGACGTTGTAGCAAACGAGCTCCAAATGTTAGGCTCGCGCAATGCAGGAGCGGGCGCAAATCCAGCTCAGAGCATGGAAACTCAAGCAAATCAACAAGCTGCGGCGTATGATCCAGCATCTTTTGATCAAAGTGATGATGATCTCCCTTTTTAATAATGAAATTTCAATAATAAAATTAAAGGAATAAAGTATGCGTATTGTATTAGTTGGTGCTCCAGGTTCTGGAAAGGGTACTCAGTCAGAAAACATCGTTAAAAAGTTAGGCATAACTCATTTAGCAACCGGTGATTTACTCCGAGCTGAGGTCGCTGCGGGTACGGAACTTGGCTTAAAAGCAAAATCAGTGATGGATGCAGGTCAATTAGTTTCTGATGATATTGTTCTAGGCATGATTAAAGCACGTATTTCTAAGTTAGAAAATGGCTTTTTATTAGATGGTTTCCCACGCAATATCAATCAAGCTCAAGCCTTAGATGCTTTACTTGAAGAGATATCACAGCCAATTGATAAAGTAATTTATTTTGATGTCCCATTTGAAGTAATTAAAGTGCGCCTATTAGCACGCGGACGCTCAGATGATAATGAAGCAACGATTGATAAACGCGGCATTGTGTTTGAACAAGAAACCTATCCTTTGCTTGAATATTATACCTTGCAAGGAAAGTGTACTACGGTTTCAGGTGCAGGTGAAATAGATCAAATAAGTGAAAATATCTTTAAGGCATTGGTCTAAAATTTAATAAAATTATAATAGTTGTAACTACTCAGCAGCTCGAAAAACCACCCCCTCCCAACC
>BHEQ01000035.1 GCA_003864535.1 Gammaproteobacteria bacterium | reverse complement strand
CTTGTTCACCACGGGCTTTGCGTAATGAATTTAAAGCACTTTTCAAAAAATATAAATTATTCACCCCAGGTAATTCAGCAGGATATTGAAAGGCTAAAAATAGCCCTAAATGCGCACGTTCTTCTGGATCTAAACTGGTTAAGTCTTGACCACAAAAACTTATGCTACCTTGGGTTATTTCATATTCAGTCCGTCCTGAAATTACATTTGCAAGCGTACTTTTGCCCGATCCGTTAGGGCCCATAATCGCATGAACCTCACCTTGCTTAATGCTTAATGAAATACCTTTAAGGATTTTTATGTCGTTGATACTAACGTGTAAATTTTCTATTTTGATCATTTTAGTGTCTTTATTTTATTTAAAAATATGGTTGAAAAAAGGATAATTATTAGGGAATATCTATAAATTACTTTGCTATATTTAGGCTATTTTTAAAACAACTAAGCCCGATAAAATAAGTAATGCACCAAAATAGCGCAATAATGAGCTTGCATCACCAAAAAAAATAACCCCAATTAAAAAAGTACCAAGCCCACCAACTCCAGTCCAAACAAGGTAGGCGGTACCGATAGGAATTTCGCGTTGAGCGATGTATAAACATACTCCACTGATGAACATCGCAAATACCGCAAAGCTAATCCAAGCAATGTGTTGCGATTTTGAAACAGATAAGCTTGCAAGCTTAAATCCAAGCGGCCAGCCAATTTCAGCTATTCCTGCAAAAATAAGATAAATCCAAGCCATTTATTGAGCTCCTGTGCGGGTAATAGTTGATAATAAATCTGATTCAAACATTGCTTGAGGAGAAATAACCGTCTCTTCTAATGGCAATTGTTGATAGCGCTCCTTGATTTCTTGCTGAGCCTCTTTGGAGCTTATATCAAAGTCTTTTATTTTTTGTAACTGCCCGATTTTAATATTTAAGCCGCGATCATAAATTTTCCAAACTAATTCAGAACAGTAAATTTCTTGATCAGACCATAAAAATTGTAAATCATAAGCTTTACCCAAAAAAGTAGCGGCTATTTTTTTAAGCTTAACAATATCATCTGGCGTTAACGGCTTATTTAAACGTTTAATAACATAATGATGCTTCACGCCGCGCTTAATCCATTGCTCTAGCGGCGTGTATTTAACGGTATTTGCTGCTTCAAAAACATAGGGTTTATTGTTTTTAAAAAAAACGATTCCCATGTGGCTATAAATTGACTTAGTCACTTTTTGAATGGCAATACTTTGGGTTGAGTTTGATGTTTGGAAAATTAAATCACCCTCTTTAATGTGTTTAAAATCAGCAGATACCGAAGTAAACAGCTGAAAAAACATTAAGCTACAAGCAGTAACAGTTTTTTTAAATATCATATTATTTTACCCAACGCTACCTTCAAGTTTAAGTTCAATGAGTTTTTGCGCTTCTACCGCAAATTCCATCGGCAATTTTTTAAAAATATCCTTACAAAAACCATTAACGATTAAACTTACCGCATCTTCTGTGGATAATCCACGCTGACGACAGTAAAAAAGCTGCTCTTCAGATATTTTAGAGGTTGAAGCTTCATGCTCAACTTTTGCATTTGGATTCCGCACATCAATGTAAGGAAAAGTATGCGCCCCGCATTGATCACCCATGAGTAAAGAATCGCATTGAGAGTAGTTTTGTGCGCCATCAGCACCAGGATTTATCCGTACGAGTCCTCGATATGCATTTTGTCCAAAACCTGCAGAAATACCTTTCGAGATAATTGTCGAGCGCGTATTTTTACCGGTATGGATCATTTTAGTCCCCGTATCTGCTTGTTGATAATCACGCGTGATCGCAACAGAATAAAACTCTCCAACAGAATTATCCCCTTTTAAAATACAACTTGGATATTTCCAAGTGATCGCAGATCCAGTTTCTACCTGTGTCCATGATATTTTAGAGTTTTTACCTTCACACAAACCGCGCTTAGTTACAAAATTATAAATACCGCCTTTGCCATTTTTATCTCCAGGATACCAATTTTGAACGGTTGAATATTTAATGCTCGCATCTTCAAGCGCGATAAGCTCAACAACCGCTGCATGTAATTGATTCTCATCGCGTTGTGGCGCGGTACAGCCTTCTAAATATGAGACATAACTTTGATCTTGCGCAATAATTAAAGTGCGCTCAAATTGGCCTGTATTTTTCGCATTTATTCTAAAATAAGTTGATAATTCCATCGGGCAGCGCACCCCTTTTGGAATAAATACAAACGAGCCATCAGTAAACACCGCCGCATTTAAGGCTGCAAAATAATTATCTTTAGAAGAAACAACTGTGCCTAAATATTTTCTTACAATATCAGGATATTCTTGCACTGCTTCACTAAACGAGCAGAAAATAATCCCTTTTTCCAATAATTTACCCTTATAACTTGTCGCAACTGAAATTGAGTCAAATACAGCATCCACGGCAACGCCTGCAAGATATTCTTGCTCAGCAAGTGGAATACCTAGTTTCTCATAAGTGCGGAGTAATTCAGGATCAACCTCAGCTAAGCTTTTAGGTCCATCAGCTTGAGATTTAGGCGCAGAATAATAAGATAAGGCTTGATAATCAATTGGATCAATCTTTAAATGCTGCCAATCTGGCATCTCCATCGTCAACCAATCACGATACGCATTTAAGCGATAATCTAAGAGCCATTGTGGTTCTTTTTTGATTTTTGATATTTGCGCAATTACGCCTTCATCGAGCCCTGGAGGCAGAGTATCTTGTTCAACATCAGTAATAAAACCATAAGCATATTCTTGCTGCTCTGGAATGCTTGTTTTTTGTGAATTATCTTGAGTCATTGGCTATTTCTCTTTAGTTATTAATTAATTTTCATGATAGAAGTTAGTAGTTTAAGATTAAGTTTAAGTTTAAGCCTAGGTTTTAGGTTTATATTCATATTTGTGTTTTATTTTTAATGAGCTGATTAATAGGAAAGCTTATTTCACCAGTTTTCAGTTTAGATGCTAATTTAGATGCTTTTGGAGGTAAAATTAAGTCACTTAAATAAACATTTGATAAAGCTTGGAAAATAATTTGATTAATCTGAACCCAGTGAGGTGCTAAAGTGCAGTCATCACTTCGTTCACAATTATGCCCTATTCCTGTGCAATTATTAATAGAAACAGGACCTTCTATTGCAGCAACAATATCTGCTACATTAATTTGAGAAGCAGGTTTGGAAAGTTTATAACCACCATTAGCTC
Source organism: Gammaproteobacteria bacterium (assembly GCA_003864535.1). GTDB lineage: Bacteria > Pseudomonadota > Gammaproteobacteria > Cardiobacteriales > Wohlfahrtiimonadaceae > BHEQ01. Next base: position 9,119 of record BHEQ01000035.1, on the reverse strand, counting down.
CGCGGCTTGATACTAAAAGAGTTGCTTTGACTAACATTTTTAAAATTTTACTCGCCATCGTTTGGCTAATATCGCTAAGACTTGCAATACTTGCAGTGTTTATTTCAGCGTCCGCACAAGCAAGCGTACTCATAATGAGTATCGCATAATCTGTTTCACGTGTGATTCTTAGCATAATAAAGACTTACTTTAAAAAGTTATTTTGAAATTTTGCATATAGTACCATATCAGTACTGTATTGGTTTTATATTTATTTTATTCGATATTTTGCAGCAATTTATTTGTTAGATCAATAAAATTTATGCTACGGTGACGCTGACTCATGGTGGCACATTTTTAAGGTCTCGCATGGGGCTTGACTTCAGGTGACGCTAATTATCCACAGATTAGATATGAGATCAGCTAGCATTGAAACCAAAATTTGAGGATCGCCAACCGATCAAAACTCCCGCAAAAGGTAAGCAAAATGAAATCTTTTCTTTACGGATTCTCAGGAAGTATTTTAGCAATCGTAATTTATTTGTATGGCTCTTCGCAGTATTCAGACTACCGTTCGCGCGTGCAAACATATTCTTGGATAAATCAGTTGTTGCCAATTCAAAATTTGATTTCTGAAAAAATCATAGCCAAGCAACTTTCAAATGATTTTCTAAAAAAAATTGTATTCCCAGCCTCGCTTTCCCAAAATGCAATTACGCTATTTCAAGTAAGCTCTGAAGGAGTGATTACGATTAAAGGCGGATATGACGGACAGATTATTATTTTATATCCTGTATTATCTGATGATAAAGTTATTTGGGCTTGCATTGGTGGGTCAACTCGGTCTGTTCCCAAGGCTTGCAATCAAGGAGAAAATTTTAGTGAACGCTTCACAAAGCAGCTCACTAATAAAAATTAAATAATGGATTATTGTAACTATAGAAGGGCGTAAATCATGATCACAAAGAAAAGAAAGTTCTTTTTAGGCATCATAATTGTGAGCATTTTTTATTTTTTATTTTATCTAATGCAACCAACCATAATTATGGGCGTACACGAGGATACGGTATTGGTTAAGAATTTTCCATTAACAAAATCATCACGAATTGCTTGGTGGGAGAAAAATAAAGATTTATTAAAGAGTCAATATAACCTACCTCCAGAATATAATGATACATTTATGATCTTTATTGTAAACTTTGGAAATGGCTATAAGGTAATGCCAAGATCTGCTAGAGGATCTGATTTGCTCTGTTTTGATGACATTAAGATAGAGGCTAATTGTGTTGATAAAGATCTGCTTATAACTATAGGAAGAGGTACGGGTGGAGATATGTTTTTTCGTTAAAAAACAAAAGCTAGCTACGGTGATTTAAAGCAACTATTGAGTATTATATTCAAGATCACTTTGGATTAGATGATAATTACATAAAAGCCTTTGTATTAAAGAAGTTACCTATTTTTCGTTTATGGTTTGTGCCGCAGCGGTGGGAGAAATACGGATTTAAACCTTTCATTACAGATATGAAAGTTGTTGTGACTATAGAAGGACGTAAACCATGATCACAAAGAAAAGAAAGTTCTTTTTAGGCATCATAATTGTGAGCATTTTTTATTTTTTATTTCGTATAGCACAGCCCGTAGAAATAATTGATGTCCATATTAGTGAATATGTAACTGGATACACTGAAATAGTAGTTAAAAACTTTCCTTGGACAAAATATGGAAAACAAAGAAGGTGCGGAATATTGAGGAATATCAGATGAATATTAATTATATTTTTCAAGGCTTGCGATTTTATTAAAAGCGCAGTTTACATAGGTAAATGAGCACTAAATAAAATTGCGTAACGCAGAAAAAGCAATTAATAGATATGCCCCTCACTGTGTTAGAGGAGGCTTTTGTAGTTGGGTCAATACCGACAATTAATGTTTGTCCGCAATATTTACCACACAATTTTAAATCTAATCATAATCTATTCTTATGCTTAGGGTATATCAAAATGTGGCAATAAAGAACGCTTTTATTTGTGCTTTTTATAAGTATATCAATGCGAAATAATACTAACTGGAAAATCATGCTTTTTAAAAATATTCTCAATGCGCTTAAAATCATCGAGATTTGATGAAGGATCATCTTTAATTGCATATTCTCGATCAAGCTGAATATACTTATTTACTCCAAATTTATGGTAAGGCAAAATATCAATACCTTTAAAGTTTTTGTGAAGCCGATATGGTGCAAGAAACGAGATAAGTTTGGATAAATTTATTTCGCTATCATTAAACCCTTTCAAAAGTGGTATGCGTACCTTAACGTTATATCTGTTCTCAAGCAGCCATTTAAGATTATTTAAAATCGCCTCATTATGCACACCAGTACCTTTGTAATGTTCGCTTGAATCCATATGTTTGACATCAAACAAGAAAAGATCGGTAAATTCGGCGACTTTCATCACGGTTTCAAGTTGAGCATAGCCACAGGTTTCTATTGCGGTATTAATTCCAGCTTGCTTACTACTCATCAACAGATTGAGCGCGGCTTCAGGCTGCATTAATGACTCGCCACCGCCTAAAGTTATTCCACCGCCTGAGCTATCATAAAAAGGTCTATCTTCTTCAACTATTTCCATAATTTCTGAAATAGTTTTAAGCTCGCCAACTATTGCAATGGCTTTTTCAGGACATGCCTCCTCACATCTGCGGCAGCCTATACATTCAATAGTTTGATCAACCTGATGAATTTTATCGATAGACATTGTATGGATTTGGACGGGACAAACAACCGCGCAAGCACCGCTATTAGTGCACAGGTTTTTCTTAAACAGAACCTGATATTGCCTAACTTGACTCTCAGGGTTTGAACACCATTTACACCGCAGCGGACAACCTTTTAAGAATACGAGCGTGCGTACACCAGGACCATCATGAATGCTATATTTTTGGATATTAAAAATTAGTGCTGTTCTTTCCATTTTATTTCCATGATATTAAAACAGGGAAGAACTTATCTGTTCGCCCCTCTAAGGCTCGTTACGGGGGTGACCACACCGGTCGCCCCTACATTAAAATTTTTATAATTCACGAATCACGGTACGGCTAATAATCTCATCTTGAACATCTTTACACAGCTCAATAAAGAAAGCACTGTATCCAGCAACGCGCACGACAAGATCACGATGTTTTTCAGGATGTTTTTGTGCATCTAGCAAAACTTCATTATCAAGATAGTTAAATTGCATTTCTCCATTGCCTAAAATGCTCGCGGTGCGCATAAGTGTGATGATACCGTTCTCTCCCTCTGGAGTATCTAGAAGACCTGACATGAGTTTAAAGTTATGCACCATGCCAATATTCATATAATCATTTGCCATTTTGGAGATACTCTTGATGATCGCAGTAGGCCCTTTATAATCAGCACCTTGAGATGGGCTGATGCCATCAGAAAGCGGCATCCATGCGTGTCTTCCATTCGCACCTGCGCCAAGAAGTTGCCCAAATGGGGTATTATTTGATATGGAAAGCGTACCATGACTTAAAACTGAATATAGTGTTTTGTATTTACGATGATCAGTTTCGGTAAAGTAAATAAGATCAGATGCAATAAAATCTGCATAATCATCATCATTACCATATTTAGGCGCGGCTAAACAGTCAGCTTTAATTTGATCATAACCTTTAAAGTCAGCTTTTAACGCCTCATTTAGTTGTGCGAGCGTGTATTTTTTATCCTCAAAAATAAGCTTTCTAATCGCTGCCATCGAATCAACATAGGTTGCAAGCCCGCTCCAAACAACGCCAGGCCCGAAGTTATACATCGCGCCACCTGCCGAAACATCTCGAGCTGATTCCATGCAGCCTTCATACATCATAGACATTAGCGGCTTAGGCGCAAGCTCTCTATGCACGCGCTGCGAGATCACCGTGGCGACACTTGACCATTTGGTGATGTACTTAATTTGTTCTTTAACCGCAGCATCAAATTTCTCATAAGTATTAAAGGTATTTAAATCACCTAAATCAGGGCAAACTTTTTTGCCATACCATAATGGAACACCATGATTTAACACAAGTTCAATACAAATTGGCCACTGAGTATACGCGGTTGAAGTCCACTGATATAAACGCCCCGATTTTTGTGGCTCAACACAGCCCATCAAACAATAATCACGCGCATCTTCCATGGATATACCTTTGGAAAGCATCATTTTAATATGCGCATCATCAAAATGAACTGCGGGAAAGCCCATACCTGCGCGGATTACTTCTACTATTTTCTTTAAATATCTATGGGGTGATTTATTATGCACCCGCGTTGCTAATGAAGGCTGATAAATTTTGACATGCCTTACCGCGTCCATCAAAAGATAGGTAAGATCATTCGTAGCATCATGCCCTTCTCGCGTTACACCGCCAACGCACATATTTACAAATGGTTGATATCCTGCAAAAAACTTAGAAGCACTCTCACTTGTGAGCCACATCATTTCCGACATTTTAATAAGCATACAGCCTGCAAGATCAAACGCCTCGTATTCACTCATCCGACCTGATTCAAGATCGGCTTTAAAGAACGGATACATATATTGATCAACACGCCCTATCGACATACCTGTTTGATTTTCTTCAACAACAAGTAAAGATTCAATTGTCCAAACCGATTGAATTGCCTCCCAAAAATTACTTGGTTTATGCGCAGGAACACGTGCATTTACTTCAGAAATTTTAAGAAGCTCAGCTTTACGTTTTGGATTTGGCTCTTGTTCCGCTAATTTAGCGGCATGTTGAGATAATCTACGCGCATAAATCATCACCCCTTCAGCAGTCTCGATGATTGATTTGTAGTAATAAATTTTCTCAATATCATCAGGACGATCATAGCTGAGTTTTTCAAGATATTCCGCAGCCTCGCGCTGGATATCAAGCATCCCTTTTTTCATAAGAATAATATCGTAACCAGGATTTGAATCTCCACCGCCATTTAAAGCATGATAGGAGCAGTCAGATACAAATGATTCGCCAGATAACTCCCATAATCCTGCTTCACGGTATTGATCTTCACAATATTCATCAACAGATTTCCCCTTCCAGTATGGAAAAATCTCATCTTTCAAAATACGTTTATCCTCTTCAGAAATATAAAAAGGATCTTGCGCACGCGTGCCAATAGTCTCAAGCTCATCTCGCATCCAACGCCAAGAAAGATCAGGTGAGAACGCACCCGCACGCGGAGCACCATTTGGTGAGCCAACAATGAGCTCATGATCTTGAATCAGGATTGGGGCAAGCTCGCAGCAAGTACGAAAACTTTTGGAACGCATCATTATTTTAGGCATACCAGAGTTTTCTTGAGCAATTTTAGTGATGATCTTCGCGCGGTGAATCGTAATCGTTGGAACTTTCTTTAAAAAATTCTCTTTGAGTTTAATATGCCGCGGTGTTGGTCCGTCAGGTATTCCAGTTACGCTAGATATTTCATTATTTTCAGATGATTGCTTATTTATACCTGTATACATACCTTCAAAGAAGCGTTTTAATAAATCGCGCTCTTCAGATGATAAATTTTCGGTTGCTTTTGCAAATTTATTTGAAAAATCACTAACATCTTCCGAGATTAGATTCTTGATTGTATCTGTAAGTGTGTTTGAAAAATTATTAAGGCTCATGTTATATCCTACTTTTTAGTTTGTTTAATTTATGTAAACTTCTAGTTTTAGAAGCTATCTTTTTTAGGGGACTTCTATTAATTAGATTTTTCAAGGCTTGTGATTTTATTAAAAGCACAGATAGATGCGCCCTTTAGCTTAACTCTTTAATTACCTTTAATATTAACTGTTTGAAAGCTTGCGTTTTTTCGGCATTATTTGCTTGAGGCATTTGATTTTCTTGATTTGCTTGAGACGCTTTGTGCTCAATATTTTTAACTCCATAACCAACTTTACGAATGTAAATAAGATTCAGCGGCGATACATTATCAGCAGTAAGCCCAAAACCTGCACTGCCGCTGCCTAGAGTTAAGGCTGGAAAGAGATTTGTAGTTGCACCGATTCCACCAAATGCTGCGGGAGTGTTGACCAACAAGCGTCCTACAGGTTTTTTTAGTGCAAACAGCCGAATAATCTCTTCATTATGGGAGTGAATTGTAAGTGTATGTCCATTTCTCTCATGGAGTAGAAGTTCGATACATTTCTCACACGCATGCATCCAATCATCCTCCACATAATATGCAAGAACAGGTGAGAGAAGCTCTTTAACGTAGATATCCGTATCCAAAACATGGCTGCGCTCTGCAATAAGTAATCTTGTATGCTCAGGAACGGTAAATCCTGCGCGCTGCGCTAAGACTGATGCTGGTTTTCCAACCATATCTTTGCGGCCTTTTCCATCTGCATAAAATAGACGTTCCGCAAGCATAATTGATTCCGCTTCTGTCATAAAATACGCGCCATTATCTTTAAAAGAGGATTTAACCTCTTTGTCAATACAAGCATCAATAACAACGCAATGCTCAGCAGAAGGCGCGATCCCATAATCAAAAGTTTTACTTTGAAGAATATCTTGCACTGCTTGCGTAATATTAGCACTGCGCTCAATAAATGCAGGTCCATTACCTGTGCCACCATAAATAATTGGCTTGCCAGAGCAACTAGCTGCTTTATACATGCTTGGCACACCTGTAATCATCACTAAAGAAGTAACAGGATGATTTATAAGCTCAAGCGTCCCGCTTTTAGTCACGCTTTTAAGATAGGATAAGCAACCTTCAGGTAGACCATGCTCTTGAGCGGTACGGATCATAATATCTAGAACGCTACTGATGCTCTTGATTGCGCGAGGATGAGGTGAGAATATAATCGCATTGCCTGATTTAAGTGCGATTAATGTTTTATAGATTGTTGTTGAAACAGGACTTGTAACAGGACATAAAGCAATGATGACACCAACAGGAACACCAATATCAACTGTGCGCTTATGCTGATCTTCCTTGATAACCCCAACACAGTGAAGACCTTGTAATTGCTCACGAATAGTGGTACATACGAAATTATTCTTAAAATATTTATCCTGCCATCTGCCAAAGTCAGTTTCATCGCAAGAGAGTTTTGCAAGAAATTCAAGCTTATTTTCCAGTTCACTTGCCACGCATTCAACAATCTTATCTAGCTGCTCTTGCGTAAATGAGCTAAGTTTTTTCTGTGCATTAAAAGCATTTTCTGCCAGAATTCGCGCCTGCTGAATGGAAATTAAATCATTATCTGCAATCATTCTTAACTCTCTTTATTTTAATTTACATACACTAACTATATCTAATATTTAATATATATATCTAAATATCTAAATATCTAAATATCCAATATATGTAATATCCAAAATTATTATGCTAATAAATTTTCAAGCAAATAGCGTTTTGTTATTTTTTGCAAATCAGGATGCGGGCTTGGGATTACTAGAGAGCTATAAACTGCTGCTTGCATTTGCTCAACAGATTTAATTCCAGCCTCAACAGCTGCTTGCACCGCAGCAACATCACCTTGAACTAATACAGAAATATATCCTGAAGCCACATTTTCATAACCAATAAGCTCAACATCAGCAGCTTTAAGCATCGCATCTGCTGCTTGTAATATATATACAATACCAAAGGTTTCGATAAGACCTAATGCCTTGGGAGTTTTATCTAACGCACATTCTGACTCTATCCCATGAACAGCGGCAATATCGCTAATACTTTTAACGGGATTTGCCATTACGTTACTTGCGGTTAGTTTACCGATTGCGGTGGCGGCAATCACGCCTGCATCAACAGCTGCTTGTACCGCAGCGACATCGCCTTTGATCATCACGGATACCAAAGTTGAGCCAATATTTTCATAGGCTATTAACTGGACACTCGCAGCTTTAAGCATACTATCAGCACCAGCAAGAGCTGGACCCATCCCAAGCGTTTCAATAAGCCCTATGGCTGAATCACTACAATACCGCATAAAATCCCCAAGAACCTCTCATAAAAATCTAATTTATAGTGCTCTTTTACAAAAGCTACATTTACTAATTATACTAATTAAAACCTATTTATTTTTCTCACTTTATTTACTTATCTTATAGCAATTACATAAAAACTACGCCAGAAATAGTTATATTTTCTTGCTTTTAATCAATCTTTTATTGATTAATATTGGTTAATAAATAATTTTCTTTGCAAATATAAATACAATAACTCAAAATCACCAAAGTTAATGTAGTTCGCATGTAACTTAAAGCAAGGAGTTTTAATTATGACTAAAATAATAAATAATCGAGCAGCAGTGACGGCTAAAAAGATGCTTAATGCAGCATTTAAAAGAAGAGGAGTCACTATTGCTTTATCATCAGGTCTTGCATATGGCTTTTATACTGCGTTTATGACACTTGGTATGTCAAAAGGGATTTGGGGAGTTTGGTATGGTGAGAATTCAGGTCTTTCCCCTTTTGCCGTTCTATTTCTGCTCGCCGCGCTTGGTGCTGCAACCACGGATACTTGTAGTGCTGTTTGGGCTATTTTAATCGCAACGGTTAGAGGTAGAATTGGCGATTTTACACGCTGTATAAAAACAAAACCAGGATTAGTCATGATTGGGGCTGCAATAATTGGCGGCCCTTTGGCTAGTACAGCTTATGTTATTGGGCTGCAACAAGCAGGTGGTATAGTTGTTCCTATCAGTGCGCTTTGCCCAGCTGTTGGGACTATTATTGGAAGGTTTCTATTTAAACAGCCGCTTAATGCACGTATGATCCTAGGGATTGCTATTTGCATCTCAGCAAGCTTTATGATTGGAAGTACTGCAATTGGTAATGAAGCTCCTCCTGGGTTACTTATTGGAATTTTATTTGGATTTATTGCCGCTGTTTGCTGGGGAATTGAAGGCTGTATCTGTGGATATGGGACTTCAATGATAGATCCTGAAGTTGGGATTACGATTCGTCAAGTTACCTCAGGGCTCGCCAATCTTATTTTATTAGTGCCTTTATTTTGATGGATTTCTGGAGTTGATACAGTAAGTATGGTTGCTCAATCATTTACAGACAGCTCTATTATTTGGTTTATACTCGCAGGATTTAGTGCTTATTTTGCTTTCATGTTTTGGTATAAAGGAACAGGGA
>BHEQ01000034.1 GCA_003864535.1 Gammaproteobacteria bacterium | reverse complement strand
TTGTATTACCGCTTATCCAAATTCTGGTGAGATTAATCTTAAACTTGCTGATGCCCAAAAAGCAATTGCAAATGTTCGAGATCATTTTGCCGCAGATTTAAATAGCGGTATTGCAAAACTAGATGAAACAGATGGAATTAGCATCGAACTTGACCAATGGCGCTTTAATCTACGTACCTCAAATACCGAACCAGTAGTACGCTTAAATGTAGAAACCCGCGCAAATAAAAATCTATTAACTGAGAAAACGCAGATTATTTTAGATATTTTAAAAAGATAGAATCTGCTTGCCTTCAACGCCATTAAGTTAAGGCTTCTCTCCCCTAAATACCCCTTCGCAGGAGGACTTTTAAAGCTCCTCCCCTGTGAAGGGGAAGTTGGGAGGGGTTCTTTTAAATCCTTAACTTAATGGCATTTGCTGCTAAGTACTTACATAAAATTTATAGATTTAATAAGCCTTACCCTAGACGACGAGATGTTTGGAGGTGAGGCTTTTTAATGCTAAAATAAAGACCTTTAATTAACACAATCAAAAACAGGTTTTTATGAAAATATTAGTTACAGGTGGAGCAGGTTTTATTGGGTCGGCGGTTATTAGGCATATAATTAACAACACTCAAAACAAAGTTATTAATTTAGATAAGCTTACTTATGCAGGCAATCTCAACTCTTTAAAATCAATTTCGAGTAACCCACGCTATATTTTTGAGAAAGCAGATATTTGCGATGCGCTAGCCCTTCAAAAGATTCTAGTTAAACATCAGCCTGATATGATTATGCACTTAGCCGCAGAAAGCCATGTTGATCGCTCGATAGAAGGTCCAGCTGAGTTTATGCAAACTAATATTATAGGTACTTATACTTTATTAGAAGCAGCGCGGCACTACTTTGCAGGATTACCTATCGCTAAAAAGTCTAATTTTCGCTTTCATCATATTTCAACTGATGAGGTTTATGGTGATTTACATGGGGCTGATGATTTATTTACGGAGACAACTCCCTACGCGCCAAGCTCGCCATATTCAGCATCCAAAGCTGCGAGTGATCATTTAGTTCGGGCGTGGCTGCGTACTTTTGGTCTGCCAACTATTATTACTAATTGCTCTAATAATTATGGTCCATTTCATTTTCCCGAGAAACTAGTCCCTTTGATGATTTTAAATGCCCTAAAAGGTGAAGCTTTGCCCGTGTATGGCAAGGGTGATCAAGTACGTGATTGGTTGTATGTTGAGGATCATGCTGCCGCTTTATATGAAGTGCTTACTTGTGGCAAAATTGGTGAGACATATAATATTGGTGGGCATAATGAGAAGCAAAATATTGAAGTAGTTAATATTATTTGCAATCTTTTAGAGGAGCTTGCTCCAGATAAACCTAACAATATTGAATATTATAAAGACTTAATCAGCTATGTTGAAGATCGTCCTGGGCACGATTTGCGCTATGCTATTGATGCCTCAAAAATTGAAAATGAATTAGGTTGGAAGCCAAAAGAGACTTTTGAGACAGGAATGCGTAAAACTGTAGTGTGGTATCTAGAAAATCAAGCATGGGTTGATGATATTAAAGATGGCTCATATAAACAAAGGATTGGAATTATTTCAAACTAGGGGTTTGGGGAATTATTCCCCAAGGTTTATTATTATTATTTTTTAGTTTAGTTTAGTTTTTAATTATTAGTAAGAGGATGCGATGAAAGGTATTGTATTAGCAGGAGGATCAGGCTCGCGTTTATATCCAATCACCAAAGGGGTTTCTAAACAGTTATTGCCTATTTATGATAAACCAATGATTTATTACCCTATCTCAGTGTTAATGCTTGCTGGTATTCGTGAGATACTTATTATTACAACCCCAGAAGATAATGCAAGCTTTAAGCGTTTACTTGGTGATGGTAGCGATTTTGGGATTAATTTAAGCTATAAAATTCAAGCTAGTCCAGATGGTTTAGCTCAAGCTTTCATTATTGGTGAAGACTTTATTGATAATAATAGTTGCTGTTTGGTTTTAGGCGATAATATTTATTTTGGCGAAAGTTTCGGGCGTAAGCTTGAACGTGCCGTAAAAAATCCCGCAGGTGCGACTATTTTTGGATATCAAGTGCGCGATCCGCAACGTTTTGGAGTGGTTGAATTTGATAATGATTTTAATGTGCTCTCAATTGAAGAAAAACCAGAAGTCGCAAAATCAAACTGGGCGGTAACAGGTTTATATTTTTATGATGAGCATGTTGTTGAAATGGCAAAACAAGTTAAACCCTCGCATCGTGGCGAGCTTGAGATTACAAGCCTTAATGAGATGTATTTAAAGCAAGGCAATCTTAAGGTGGAATTATTGGGACGCGGATTTGCATGGCTTGATACAGGCACGCATGATAGTTTAATGGAAGCCTCCCAATTTGTGCAAACTATAGAACATCGTCAAGGTCTTAAAATAGCTTGTTTGGAGGAGATTGCTTATCGCAAAGGCTGGATATCACAAGATGAGCTTCGAGTTCGTGCAGAAATACTAATTAAAACAGGCTATGGTCAATATATGTTGCGTTTAGCCAATGGGAAAATTTCTTAGTGCAAATTATTAATACTAAAATTCATGATGTTAAGATAATTCAACCTAAAGTATTTGGAGATGAACGTGGATTTTTTTTAGAAACTTTTGAAAAAAAGCGCTATGAACAAGCTTTAGGAATCTCCCTTAATTTTGTACAAGATAATCATTCAAGCTCACAAAAAGGCGTTTTACGTGGCCTCCACTTTCAAAAAGAAAACCCACAGGGCAAATTAACCCGAGTTGTGCGCGGGAGTGTTTTTGATGTTGCGGTAGATATTCGTAAAGACTCACCAACTTTTGGTCAATGGGAAGGACTTATTCTTTCGGAAGATAATAAAACCCAATTTTGGGTGCCGCAAGGATTGGCGCATGGCTTTCTTGTTATTTCTGATAGAGCCGATTTTGAGTATAAATGCACAGATTATTATAATCCAAGTGTAGAGGGCTGCTTATCTTGGGATGATCCATCTGTTGGTATTATTTGGCCACAAATTGGCATGGATTTTCAGCTTTCGGATAAAGATAAATTAGGCTTATCCTTGAGCGAGCTTTAATTTTATTTTCATAAGTTCCGAGTAACCCCAGGGCCTGAAATTGTACTAATACCATTCCGTCCTGGGCTTATTTCTATTTTATTAGAAAAGCGCTCTTTCATGCTCTCAACATGTGAGATAATTCCGATCATTTTTCCTGTTTGCTGGAGATTGCTTAAGGCATTAAGGACGGATTCTAAAGAATCTTGATCGAGCGCACCAAAACCCTCATCTAAGAATAATGTTTCTATAAGTATGTTTTTGCTCGCCATTTTTGACAAACCTAAGGCTAGGGCAAGGCTTACAATAAAACGCTCTCCACCTGATAAAGTCTTTGATGAGCGTATAATATTGGCCTGATAGTGATCGGTAACCATAACCTCAAAAGGATAGGCCGCATGAGTTGTAAGCTCATAACGCGGGTCGATCATCTCTAAGAATTTATTTGCAAGTTTCAGCATGATATCGAAACTAAGACCTTGAGCAAAATTGCGATATTTAGCCCCATCTGCCGCGCCTATCAGTTCATTTAAAGCATAAATTGGCTTATATTGCTCCTCTAAGATTTCAAGTTCATCCAATGCCTCTGCATGTTTTGCAGCTTGGTTTTGATGTTGGCTTAATTGTTCATCATGCTTGCCAAGTTCTTGCTGTATTTTTTCTATATCATCTTGATATATATTTACATTATTTTTTATCTCATCAAGATTAAGCGGCTTTAATTCTAAAGATTCCTTTTTTATATCTAAGCTTGCTAATTGGGTGATTGTATCTTGCTTATTCTGCTCTAAAGCTTTTATATTATCCTCAAGTTTAGATATTTCAGAGCTTAGTTTTTCGTAATCATCTTTATTTAAGCGTGCATTTTCAAGTTCTTGAATATTCTCAAAGCCATATTCTTGGAGGAGCTGTAAAATCTTATTTTCAGCAAGATTTAAATCATGCTCATATTTTTCTTGCTTAGATTTAAGTGTTTGTTCGTGTATTTTATTTTCAGAAAGCTTGGTTGATTCTTGGGTAAAATTAGTTTGAATATTGTCTAAATCTTGCAGGATTTGTTTCGATTTTAGCGTAAGCTTGCTTTCAACTTCGGTGCATATTTGCGTGCCAAAACATAAAAAACGCGCAGCCGCATATTGTTCATAACTAAGCTTACTTGCGCCTAATGTTATTGTTAATTGAGCTAAGTGAAGATCTTGTTGAGATTTTAAAGCTACGTTTTTTGCAATATCTGATTGAAGTATGTTTTGCTTATCATTTAACTTAGCCTGCGCATTTTGCGTATTTATATAGCCACTATTTAATTTATGAAGATTTAATAATAAAAGATCAGCATCTTGCAATAATTTCTCTTTATTAATCTGATTATTAATCCCATTATTAGTTGCATTATTAATAGTAGTTAATTCATAAGGTAATTTGTAGATTTTTTGAATTTGATTATGCGGTGTCTTGCCGCTTAATAATATATCTAAATCAGCATTTATTTTAGCGGCAATAAGCGCGTAGTCAGTTGTAGTTGCATCTAAATCGTGCTTATTTTTTTGCCCCTCCTGCACCCATATTGCAAACTTATTTTTTATCTGAACTAAGTCCTTTTCAGCGTTATCAAAAAGTTCTTTTTCTTTTAAGTAATCTGCATGTGTCGCATCTTTTTTTGTTGCCAGAGCTTTATAAACATTCACTTTATCCTCAAGCGCGGATGTTTTTTGAGCTAATTCATCTTGATATTTGCGCAATAATTCTAAATCTAAGTAATTTTTTTGATTATCTTGAGCATATTGATTATTTTGCGGTTGAGATGAAAATAATAGTTCAAATTCAGGTATATAAGACTTTGAAATATTAGCAATATTTTGTAGGGTTTGAGCTTTATGTTCTTTTAATAATGCTTGATTTTTTTTATCATACTCTAGATTAGTTTGAGTTTTATTTAAATCTAAACCAAGTTGTTCTACACTAATTTTATCTTGTTGTAATTTTTCATTATTAATATGTTCCGCAGATATATTAAACTGATTATCAATTGCAAAAGGATGAGTTAATGAGCCGCATAAAGGGCAGGGCTTGCCTGCTTTTAGATTAACAAGCTCATCCTTAAGAGATTGTATTTTATAGATTAAAATTGAATTTTCTTCTGCTAAAAATAAGCTTCTTTTAGCTACTTCTAATGCAAGTTCAAGCTCTTTAATTTTTACTTCAAGGAGCCGCACATTCTCTGAAGTTGTATTTAGATCAGTATCTGCTTTTGAAACTATTTCATTTAATTCAATTAATTTATTTTGTTGCGCAATTAAATGTTGTACATCTAAACCTTGCGTATTGAGCTTATTTTTATGTTTTAAAATATCATCCAAGGCAAAATCTAAAGCGAATAATTCTTGCTCTGCACCAGTTGCCGCACTTTGTATTTGCGTCAGGAGATTTCTTTTATTTACTAAGCTATTTTGTTTGGAGTTAATATCTTGTTGGATAATAATTATTTTACTATCTTGAGCTATTTTAGCTGCGTTAAGCTCGATATTTTTCTGGCAAAGATCCTTAATATTCCTGATCTTATGCTCAAATCCAGACATGGCAGTATTTAAACCAACTAAGGACTTATTCTCGTGTAAATATGCATGAGCTTGGCTCAAATCTATTTGATTTGCTTGTTTATTTGATTCTAACTCGAATGCTTCTTGCTCTAGTTGATTAATTGAAAATGTAAGCTTGCTATATTCAAGAGTTACTTCTTGAGTAGATTGCTGCGCTTGATCTAGTTTAAGATCGAGTTCGCGTACTTTTTTAATAGTATCTAAGGTTTTTGTTTTCTCATCTTCATATGATTTATTCTCAATGCGCTTAGCATCTAAAATAATTTGTTGGGAACTTATAGAGTCTGTTCTTGTGTTGATAGTTTCTTTTAAATCCTCTATATTTTGCTTTAACTCTAATAATTCTTTAGATTTATTGATAATAGTTTGATAATCAGCTTCTAAAAAGTTAGCATTTTTAGCAAGGTTTAAGCATAAACGCTGCGGTTCTGAGTTTTCTTTTTGCAGATATTCAACGCTTAATATTTGATTAATAGAGTCAAGTTTAGTGTTTAAAGTTTGCGCATCTTCCCATAATCTTGCTATATATTGCCATTGTTGTAATTGCTCTTTAAGCTGCTTTGCGCGCTCTTTATCTTGCTGCTGCAAATTTTTAAGGGAGTTAAAAGCATCTGTGCTTAACATATTAAAATTGCGTAAAAAATCTTCTTTCTCTTTAAGATTAGCTTTATAAGCTTTGTGCTCTTCAAAGCAACACTTTGATAAATCACTATAAATATCAAGCCCTGTTATTTTTTCAAGCAATAAGCCTTTTTCAGTGTTATTTGCTTCTAAAAAAGCTGAAAATTCGCCCTGAGCTAACAAAATAGCGCGTGTAAATTGGAGAAAATCTAAACCTATAATTTGGATTATATGGGCACTAATCTCTTTCTTTTTAACTGCAATATTTGTATTTGTTGTTAGGTTAAATAATTCGTGCTTAGGTTCTTGTAATTTTCCATTAGATTTTGAGTGCGATCTTTTTTGCGACCAATGGGTTTGAAAGCGTCCTTGAGCTGTTTCAAATGCAACTTGAGCAAAACATTGCGCCGTATTTTGGCTCATAATGGAGCTGGTATCCACACTAGATTTATCCAGCCGTGGGGTTCTTCCATATAAACTTAAACAAATAGCATCTAAAATAGTTGATTTGCCCGCACCAGTTGGGCCTATGATCGAGAAAAAAGGATCGCTTAAATATGCTTCATTCTCAAAATCAATCTCCCATTCACCATACAGTGCGTTAAGATTTTTAAAGCGTAATTTGATGATTTTCATCTTTTTAAGTCCGAATTTGCCCATCTCCAAAAACAACATACTTAACTGAGCATAAGCCCTCTAAACCAACAGGACCACGGGCGTGGAGCTTATCTGTTGAAATGCCAATTTCAGCACCAAGCCCAAACTCAAAGCCATCAGTAAAGCGACTTGAGGCATTAATCATCACACTTGCCGAATCAACCAAACGCAAAAATTGCAGCGCTTTAGCGTGGGCATTCGTAATAATCACATCGGTATGATGAGAGCCATAATGGTTGATATGCGTTATCGCCGCATTCATATCCGCAACAATCTTAATGGAGATAATTGGTGCTAGATATTCTGTACGCCAATCAGCGTCCGTTGCGGCAATCCATGTAATATTTTTGTGCTTAAGCTTGTAGTTACTTAAGATTATATGAGCTTGCTCGCATACACGCATTTCGACATTTTTTTGTGCATAAATAGTGGCTATTTTGGGTAAAAAATCAGGCGCGATAAGCGCATCAATTAAGAGAGTCTCCATCGTATTGCACGGCGCATAACGTTGGGTTTTAGCATTATCACAAATATTTAACGCCATCTCTAAATTGGCATCACGGTCAACAAAAGTATGGCAAATCCCATCTAGATGCTTGATGACAGGAATAGTGCTTTCAGCATTAATTCTAGCAACAAGTGAATTGCCTCCACGTGGAATAATAACATCGATATAATCTTTTAATTTAAGCATTAAACCTACTGCATCGCGATCTATCGTGTTGATTATTTGCACGCAGTGTTCAGGAAAATCAGCCTCGACTAAACTTTCTGTAATTAACTTCGCAAGCGCCTGATTTGTATGGAATGATTCAGAGCCACCACGTAAAATAACTGCATTGCCTGATTTTAAGCATAAAGCAGTTGCATCAATGGTTACATTTGGGCGAGCCTCATAAATAATGCCAACAACACCTAAAGGCACACGCATTCGTCCAACGCTAATGCCAGATGGCATCGGATTAATATCAAATAATTGCCCAATAGGATCAGGCAGACTTGCAATTTGGCTTAAGCCTTCTGCCATAGAATCAATTACTTGAGCACTTAAACGCAATCTATCTACAAAGGCTAAATCTTGCTTGTCATCATCATCATTATCATTATCATTATATTTTTTTTGATAATTTTCTATATCTTTTAAATTAGCGCTAACTAATATATCTTTGTGGGTTAAGATTTTACTTTTTAGACTCAGTAAAATAGTATTCTTACGCAAGCTTGAGATATTTCCCAAAACAAATGCCGCAGCCTTTGCATTCTTGCCAAGCGTGGTTATATAGTCATTTAATTGTGCGCGCTGCTCACTTGATTTATTCATGTTTCTTTCCGTATTTATAACTATAGAACAATAGCATATATGGTATGTATAAATAATTAATTCATAATTGAGTTAGCGCCTTTACCTGCAATAGTTCTTAATTTATCCAAATCAAGTAATTTAACTTCACGATGGTTAATTGAAACGAGTTTATTTTCCTGCATACGCTTAATTAAGCGGCTTACCGTCTCTACGGCTAAACCAAGAAAGCTGCCAATATCAGCTCGCGACATGCTTAAATTAAATTCTGTCGCAGAATATCCGCGTCTATTTAAACGCATAGATAAACTTAAAAATAAAGAGGCGAGGCGCGCTTCGGCTGATTGTGAGCCGACCATCATTAAAAGCTGTTCATCTGAGCGTAATTCTTGGCTCATAATCCGTAATAATTGGCGCGAAATGCTCGGTACAACGGCGGCTAAATCTTCCAAGCGATCAAACGGGAGTTCGCACAAGCTTGTAGTTTCTAAGGTACGGGCACCACAAGGATGAGTGCCTGAGCAGACTGCGTCTAAGCCAATTACTTCGCCAGGTAGATAAAATCCAGTTACATGCTCCTCGCCATCTGTCGAGATTGTATATGTTTTAACCGCTCCAGCTCGAATTGCATACAAAGAGTTAAAGTTATCCGCAGGTAAATAGATGTGTGAACCTTTTACTAGAGGTCGTCCTCTACCAACAATTGCCTCAAGCTTAGAGAATTCATCTCCTTCAAGACCTACAGGGACGCACAATTGCTGGAGGCTGCAATTTGCGCAGGCAACTTTTAATGAATTTAGCATGGTCATACAGCACTTTCCTATCATTATTAAACATAGAATTGGTTTTCTAATACTAAATTTTTAATTTTGTCAAGGGCAATAGTTGTGTATTACGCATTGAGTCATGACTTAAATTAAATAATGGGTAAGTTTATCATAAAGATTTGTAATCCGCTGGAGCTGCTTTATTGTTTTTGCAATTTTTCTATTAAATTATGCTGAATAACTAAATTTTATGGATTTTATTTTGCATTAAAATATCTGTACAGAATATTGAATTTATTGCTGTTAATTTATTTTTTAGGTGCTTCTATAAATTTCAATCTAGCTTGACGCACATCCAATGCAGATAACGCGCAATGCGTTTGAAGTTTGGATGCTGCCGATAAGCTAGCTCAAATTTTAGAATTTGCGCAAAAGGTAAACGCTCTTTGGTATTTTTTGCCATAAAATCATGAAAAACTCTAACCCCACTTTCTGAGCTTATCTTAAAATTTGCACAGTGCAATTCCTGCTCCATATTGTCTGGATCAATTGGATTTAGCGGAGTTAAGCTTTTGCTTTTCTTTATTTTATCATTTGTTATGCTGCCATCTTGAGCTTGGTTTTCTAGCGCAATATTTGCAGCATTTAAATTACCACGAATAAGATTATGCAAGATTAATCCTGAACGATTATAAAAGGCTAAGGAAAATGTACCATTTTTCTTTAGTAGCTTATTAATCCGTACAATATATTCAAGATTACGGTTTTTATTTAATGGCTCTGGCAGCCACTCTAGAACTGCATGGCATAAAATTAGATCAAAACAATTATCTTGAAATAAGTTCAAATTATTAAGCTCACCTAAGATAAATTGCGGCGTTTGGATTTTAATGGCATGATTATCTACAGATTTACCCATAGATTTATCCACAGACTTATCCCTAGAATTATCTATAGATAAGTTTTCAAATAACTCTTTGGATCTTGCTTGCATTAATAAAGCAGGTTCAAGTAACGTTAAGCGATGCCCTTTTTTAGCTAAATATAAAGAAACCTGACCTTCACCTGCGCCAATATCAAGAATATTAAGTGTTGTATCTTGAGGATATTTAGATAATAAAATATCTAAATCAGCACAAATCACCGCTAAGCGCAGCTGCCCTTTAGCACTTGCATAAATTTTTTGATGAAAATGCTCCCCAAGTTTATTGAAGATATGCTCATCTAAAATAGGATCATTTGAAATTGGCGCAATAATATTAGTCATATACTTTTCTTGCAAAGGGCAAATCTATTAATAAAATTAAATTAACTCTTTAATATCTTCAACGATAACTTCAGTTAACCATTTTTTGATGATCTCGTTTTGAACTTGCTCTGTGATCTCCATCGCAAAAGCTTGCATCAGCATTTGCTTGGCAATATTTTTGGGAATGCCGCGAGATTGTAAGTAAAAAATATGATCAGGCTCTAAAAATCCGACCGTTGCCCCATGCGTACACTTTACATCATTCGCATAAATTTCTAAGCGCGGAATTGTTATCGCACGGGTTTTCTCATTTAATAAAATGGAGCGCGTAATTTGCTGCGCATCCGTTTTCTGGGCATCTTTAAAAACTTGAATCTTGCCATCAAAAAGTGTATTAGCTTGATCTTTAAGTAAATTTTTTATTTGCTGAGTACTAGTACAATTAGGAGCTTGATGATTTATATCAATAACATGACCTAAATTCTGTTTACCTTTGCCAATATTTAAACCACTTAACTCACTCACACAGCCATCCCCGACTAAATCGAGTTTAATATCTGCGCGCACTATTTTACCGCGGCTCTGATAACTTAATAAATTTATGGAGCTAGTCGCAGCTTGATTAACATGCAGTGTACTCAAGCTTACACTTTCGGCACTATTTAAGCTGGCACGCAGCCATTGGCACTGCGCAGATTCATGTAAATCAATATTAATTTTAGGCGTAATTAAATACTCACCAAAGCCTGATTCAACCATAAGCACGCTAATTTTTGCATGTGCCTCACAGGTAATATTAATTGTAAAATCAATATTAAGCGGTAGGTCGTGGGCTTCTGCAATATGATGTAGAACTATCGGGCGCGTGATCGTGGTATCTTTAAATATTTGAATATCCACAGTTTGATCAAGCATGCGCACGATCATTCCTTCAGGTAATTGGCGATCATCAAACCAGCGTGAATCAATTTTACCATTCCCAAGCGTAATTAAAATTGCATCTTTAGGGAGGCTTATTTGGCTTAAAATAGGATCGACTTGATGCGTGCTTGGCTGCCAATTAGTTTTCAAAATTTCTTTTAAAGGAGTTTGCTTCCAACGCTCAAGCCTTATATTTTCAGATAATTTAGTTAGATTATTCATTGATACGCGTTCCACCTGTATTATCTCCACGGAAAGCTGCGTAACCATTTGCTTCAAGCTCTAACGCAAGCTCTTTGCCACCAGTTGCCACGATCATCCCATCAACTAAAACATGGACAACATCAGGGGTGATGTAATTTAAAAGACGCTGATAATGGGTGATCATTAAAAAGCTGCGCTCAGGGCTGCGTAATGCATTTATTCCTTCGGCGACAACTTTGAGGGCATCGATATCTAGGCCTGAATCAGTTTCATCTAAAACTACTAATTTTGGCTCTAAAACTAGCATTTGCAATATTTCATTGCGTTTTTTCTCACCACCTGAAAAGCCTTCATTAACATTGCGTTTGAGGAAAGATGCATCCATTTTGACAGTTTTCATACGCTCTTGAATTAGCTCATAAAATTCCATAGCATCTAATTCTTGTTCACCGCGGGCTTTGCGTAATGAATTTAAAGCACTTTTCAAAAAATATAAATTATTCACCCCAGGTAATTCAGCAGGATATTGAAATGCTAAAAATAGCCCTAAATGCGCACGTTCTTCTGGGTCTAAACTGGTTAAGTCTTGACCACAAAAACTTATGCTACCTTGGGTTATTTCATATTCAGTCCGTCCTGAAATTACATTTGCAAGCGTACTTTTGCCCGATCCATTAGGTCCCATAATCGCATGAACCTCACCTTGATTAATACTTAATGAGATGCCTTTAAGGATTTTTATATCGTTGATACTAACGTGTAGATTTTCTATTTTGATCATTTTAGTGTCTTTATTTTATTTGAGAATATGGTTAAAAAAAGGATAAATATTAGTTATTTACTGTATGGCGCATCTATAAATTTCTCATTTGCCTATGTAAACTGAGCTTTTAACAAAAGCGTAAGCCTTGAAAAATTGTAACTACTTAGCAGCTAGAAAAACACCCCCTCCCAACCTCCCCCTTCACAGGGGAAGGAGCTTTAAAAGTCCCGCCTGCCAAGGGGGGATTTAAGGGGGGGAGGTTATAATTAAAT
>BHEQ01000033.1 GCA_003864535.1 Gammaproteobacteria bacterium | reverse complement strand
TATTAGCATTAATCGGAATTTCTTTGATATTAACCAGTTGGATATTTAATAAATATGAATTTCTACTATACTATCCTGTTGCGGTAAGCTCTATTTTATTTATTGTTTTTAGTTATTCATTAAAACAATCACAAACTATCATTGAGCGTTTAGCACGGTTAAGCGATCCAAATCTACCTAGGTCTGCGATTATTTATACAAAACGAGTCACTAAAATCTGGTGCTTATTTTTTATAATTAATGGAATAATCGCATTATCTACCTGCTTGATTGGTGATGTCAAACTATGGACTTTATATAACGGTGCAATAAGTTATGTTTTAATGGGCTTATTAATGCTGATAGAATGGCTTTTTCGGCAAAAGCTAATTAAACAAGATATTAAACAAGAGGTGATTAAAAAAGCATGATCATTTCACAAGCAGACCTCTTAACAGGTGACCTTAATCGCGTCGTTGCCTGGCGTGGAGAGAAAATATTATATTTATTAGATTTTCGCAAGGATATTATAGCGTTAATTGAGAAGCTACAAACACAGAATGAATCGCGCTGGGCTTTATGTTGTGAGGATAGCTATTTATTTGCAGTAGGGCTTTTTGCTCTAATTTATAGTGGTAAAACACCTGTCATTTTGGGACATTTGCGTGAGGCTTTAATTAAAGAGCAAAGAGCATCATTTCAAGGAATCATCACAGATTTAGATTTAAATATTGATGATTGCCAGACAATAACACTAAAAACTGAGGCTGATACTGATACTGATACTGATACTGATGAAAATCTTGATTTATTGATTAATCCTGATTTTATTTTGCCTAAATATCCAAATCATGCCCACTTAATTTTATTTACTTCAGGCTCAACAGGTCATCCCAAGGAGATTATAAAAACCTTGGCACAAATGGAAGAAGAGAGCCAAATACTTGCACAACATTTTGGAGAAAAACTTATAGGAAGTATGATTGCCGCAACAATATCGCATCAACATCTTTATGGCTTAAGCTTTCGTATATTTTTACCTTTAGCGTTAGGCTTACCTTTTGATGCAAGAATAATTGAATATCATGAGCAACTTATTCCGCTTACTCTGAACTTTAATGGGCTACAAAAAACCTTAAGCTTGATAACAAGTCCTGCATTTTTAAAACGTTTAGATGTTAATGTTCAAATAATCGCCTGCCAGTTTATTGTATCTTCAGGAGGCGCTCTTCCTTTTGAAATATCTCAAAAAACTTTGCGGTGCTTAGGTAAATTGCCTACAGAAATTTATGGAAGTAGTGAAACAGGCATTATTGCCCAGCGTACATCACAAGTTGAGCAACAGCTATGGAATGAACTAATGCCTATAAAAGTTACACAAGGTGTTGGGCAGTTAATTAAAATTAAATCACCATTATTTACAGAAGACTCTAAAGATATCATTCAAGATAAAATTGAAATAATTTATGAAAAAAATCAAGTATTGGGATTTAATTTATTGGGGCGTAAAGATAAAATTATTAAAATAGAAGAGCAACGTATATCGTTAACAAATATTGAAACACGCTTAAAATCTTTAGAGCATGTTGATGATGCTATTGTCTTGGCACTAAGTCAGGGCGAGCGCATTATTTTAGGTGCGGTGATTGTTTTGAATGAAGAGTTTTTTAGTCAAAATATAAACAATATGATAGATGCTAATCTTGGGGCTTATTTTCGTAAACAATTACGTGCTTATTTAGAACCTGTTGCCTTACCAAAACGCTGGCGTTTTATTAAAAAGCTTAATTATAATGAGCAAAGTAAACTTAATTATCGTGAATTACAGGGACTATTTGATGAGGTTTGCTGAGCAGTTATCACAATCTAATCTCACTAAAACACATGTCTGCTTGAGTTTAAGGCTTTGTCCTGAGCTTTTCTGGTTCAAAGGGCATTTTCCACAATTAGCTATTTTGCCAGGAGTTACACAGCTAGCGTGGGTGATGGATTATGCAAAAGAAATTTTAGGATTAAATTATCCCTTTCTTGGCTTTGAGTTTGTTAAGTTTCAGATGCCATTACAGCCTAATGATATTATTGAATTAACTTTAGACTGGGATAACTTATCTCAAAAACTTTCTTTTCAATATAAACGCGGCTCACAAATAGCAAGCAAGGGCAGGATCAAGTTAGATAATAGCGTAGATAGTTATATGGAATTGAAATGAAATGACAAAATCTAAATTTTCTCCTTGCATCCTTATCCCTTGTTACAATCATGGCAGCACAATGGCACATATATTGCTGCAATTGGAAGCATATGATTTACCGTGTGTCATTGTTGATGATGGGAGTAATTTAACTACTTCTAAAATATTACTTGATTTAACAGAACATTATGAATGGGTAAATTTAGTTGTACACAGCGACAATCAAGGCAAGGGCGCTGCGGTATTATCAGGTATAAAATATGCTTATGAACAAGGATATAGCCATGGATTACAGCTAGATGCCGATGGTCAACATCAATTATCAGATATTCCTCTATTATTAGAAAAATCTGAAAACTCTCCAGAAAAGGTAATCTCAGGGCAGCCTATTTATGATGACTCTATTCCTAAGGCGCGTTATTATGGACGCTATTTTACTCACGTTTGGGTTTGGATTGAGACACTTTCTTTTTCAATTAAAGATAGCATGTGTGGTTTTAGGGTTTATCCTTTAGAAGCAGTGACCGCATTAGCTGCAAAAAAGAATTTAGGATTACGCATGGATTTTGATATAGAAATCATGGTGCGTTTATATTGGCAGGGCGTTCAAATTGAATTTATTCAAACTAAAGTCATTTACCCTAAAGATGGAATTTCTCACTTTGATGCCGTGCTTGATAATATGCGAATTACATGGATGCATACACGTTTATTTTTTTTGATGCTCCCGCAAATACCCAAATTACTCTTGCGTAATTTAGGTAAAAACACCAAATTATCAGAGGATAATTTGGAGCTTCATTGGTCTAAAACACAAGAAAAAAAAGGTCTGTGGGGGATTAGATTTATGCTTAAATCATATCAAATCTTAGGAAGAGGCTTTTTTAATATTTTACTTTATCCTGTGATTGCTTATTTTTGGCTAAGCAGTAAACAAGCTCGAAAAAGTTCGCATGATTATCTTCTTCAATTACAAGTATATGGGAATGAATATTCTCCAAAAATGATGCTCGATATGCCAAAAAATATAAATAGCTTTAAGCATTTAATGCGTTTTGGCGAAGCAATGCTAGATAAACTTGCATCTTGGCGTGGTGATATACGCTTGAATAATATATACATCTCCAATCAAGAGGACTTACATGCGCAAGTTAATTCAGGTAAAGGAACTTTGTTAATCGGCTCTCATTTGGGTGATTTTGAAGTATGCCGAGCTTTAGGGCAGCTCTCTTATGATATTAAAATAAATGCCTTAGTTTTTACTAAACATGCGCAACGCTTTAATCAAGTCATGGCAGAAATTAATCCAAAATCAAGTATTAATTTAATTCAAGTTGACAACTTAGGTGCAGATACAGCAATTTTATTAAAGCAGAAAATTGATGCTGGTGAGTGGGTGGCAATTGTTGGCGACCGAACCCCACTCCGTGAGGAAGCCCCACTCCGTGAGGAAATCCCACTCCATATAGAAAGCCAATTCCCTACAAATCAAGTAAATACATTAAGCAAAAAAGAATCCGTTATTTGGTCTGATTTTTTTGGAAAAGCAGCACCTTTTCCAAAAGGACCTTTTATTTTGGCTTCTATTTTAAAATGCCCTGTTTTTTTAATGTTTTGCCTAAAACCTAAAGGATCTTTTGAAATTTATTTTGAGAAATTTGCTGATCCTTTAATATTAACACGAGCGCAACGTCAGCATGATTTGCAAAAAATAGTTGATAACTATGCTAAACGTTTACAATATTATTGCTTAAAATCTCCTTTAGATTGGTTTAATTTTTATGATTTTTGGCAGCTAAGTAAACATAACCAAGCAGTAAAGCAAATATTGAATAAGGATAAAAAATGAAACACGCCTCTCCTGAAAAGTATTTATTAAAAAACAGAGCTCTAAATGATGATCCGCATTACTCTATTCTTATTGAGATTATGATTCCATTTTATGATACCGATGCAATGGGGATAGTTTGGCATGGTAATTATTATCGATATCTAGAGGTCGCACGCGAAGCTCTGATGAAACAGATTGGTTATAGCTATCGCCAAATGAAGCAGTCTGGATATATCTGGCCAATTGTAGATGCTCGCTTAAAATATATTAAATCATTAAGCTTTGATACGCTCATTCAAGTTCATGCACAAATTGTTGAATATGAGAATCGCCTCCGCATTGAATATCAGATTTTTGATGTGCTAAGTAAAAAACGCACAACAACAGGCTATACCATTCAAGTTGCAGTAAAAGAGACAACTTCTGAGATGTGTTTTGTTAGCCCAGATATCTTGCTACAAAAATTTGAAAACCTAAAAGTAAATGATGATGGTGGTGGTGATGAATAATATGGCAAATAAGATGGTAAATAGTGATGAATAAATTAACTAGAATTATTTCTAATAACATACTTATTAAAATAAGCATCATCTGTTTATTAGGTAATGCTTATGCGCTAAGCCTAGAGGACTTGCAGATGCGCTTTGCAAAGCACACGGTTTTGCGTGCAGATTTTGAGCAAACGCGTAATATTAGCGGCATTAGCGCACCTCTTGTTTCTAAAGGGCGCTTAATTATGTCACAGGCACACGGTGTTTGGTGGCAACAAGAAACCCCATTTATTATGCGCTTATTACTTACACAACAAAAAATGGTGCAAACTATTGATGGTCAAGATCCTGAAGAGATTAATGCTAAAAGTAATCCACAAATATTCCAGTTTAATGCATTATTGAGTGCTTTATTAAAGGCTGATATCGCTGTTTTAAAGCAAGATTTTGAGATAACATTTGAAGCAACTCCTTTGAAAGAAGAAGGGCGAGGAAATTGGTATTTACAACTAAAACCAATTACATCGCCATTAGATAAAATTTTCCTTAAAATTAACTTAAAAGGAAAAAACTATATCAATACGATTCATATTTATGATAAACAAGGTGATATCTCAGTTATTAATTTCTCCAATCAAACAACTAAGCCTGAGATTTTAAATAGAGATGAACGCAATTACTTTCAATAAACATAATCAGCGTTATTTTGCGCTATTGTGGCTATGCCTGCTTGCAGCACTAGTTAGCGCATTAATATGGCTCTTACCTAGAACGCATATTAATAGTAGTGTGCTAGACTTATTGCCACAATCACATGTAGATGGCATATCTCCGCATATTTTAGATAAATTTAGCCAACGCCTTGATCGTCAATTGATTTGGCTAATTAGCCCACATTCACAAAATGAGGATCAGCAGACGATACAAGCTGTCAATTGGTGGGAGCAACAGCTTAAATTGATGGGTGTATTTAAGCAAGTTAATGGTGGGATGAGTGCGCAACAACAAGATCTTTTCGGGGAATTTTCATTAAAATATCGCGCCGCATTATTAGATGCTAAAACAGAACAACGATTATTAGAGGGCTCACAAGCACAATGGATCTTAGGGCAAGTGTATTCTTTTGCAGCAGGAGTAAGCGCAAAAGAGCTTTCCTTAGATCCACTTTTATTAATGCGAAGTGCATTTTCTAAACAGGCCTTGCAGCTTTCACAAGGATCATCGAGGCTAGCTATAAAAACAGCGAGTAAAGATCATGACTCAAGACTTGCAGCGAAAGATGATGAGGGGCGCACGTGGTATGTTGTTTACGGAGAATTAGAGAGTGAATCTTATAATTTTAAAAGTTCGCGTTTGATTGTTGCTCAACTTAAAAGTTTAGAAAAAGAGCTGCTGCTGCGTTTCCCTGATACACAAATACTCCAAAGAGGGGTGATTTTCTATAGTGATTATGCAGGAAATAAAGCGCAACAGGATATTTTTACTTTAGGAATTGGCTCAAGCATTGGAATTATTGCATTATTACTCTTAGTTTTCCGCTCTTTTAAACCAATCTGGTTAACAATTCTTTCAATTTTAATGGGAATTTTAGCTGGTACAGTGGGTGTGTTAGCAGTTTTTGGACAAATACATATTACAACTTTAGTGATGAGCTCAAGTGTGATTGGCATCTGTATTGATTATGGCTTACATTTTTTAAGTGAGCGCATAATGCACAGCAAAACAGAAGCACCAGCAGAGAGTTTAAATAAACTTTTCCCTGCGCTATCAATGGCATTAATCTCTAGCGTGATTGCTTATTGCTTATTATATTTCGCACCATTTCCTGGCTTGAAGCAATTGGCTGTTTTTGCAGTATGCGGCTTAAGTGCTGCGTTTATGACGGTCATCTGTTGTTATCCAGTCTTAACTAAGAATATGTCTAATCGGGAGTTACCTTATTTAAATATGATAAATATTTATGTAAACGCATGGAAAAATAGTAAATTACTACGTTTTACTGCGCCTACAATTATATTTATCATTATGTTGATTGGGTTATTTAATCTAAAAATAGATGATGATATTAGCAAGCTGCAATCTTTGCCTGTGCATTTGCAAACCCAAGAGCGCCAAATAGCTAAGATTATAGGACAAGGTAGTGAGCAAAAGTGGTTTATTATATATGGGGATAATGCCGAGCAGGCACTTAAGCGGCTAGCCTTATTTGGCGAAAAATTAGCGCATGAGCAACAATTATCTTATCGTTTGCTGCCTTTGCCATCACAGACAAAACAGCAGCAAAATATAGATTTAATTAAGCAAAATAAACCTATAATTATGGAGCAATTAAAGCAAGCAGGCTTGGATCTAATCTCTGATAAATCAGATTTAAATGACTTATTGATAACTCCACAACAATGGCTAGATAGCCCTTTAAGTGAAGGATGGCGTTTGTTATGGCTATCATTAGAAGATCAAACTGCGATTTTAGTTCCTGTTGAGGGTAACTTTAATAGTGCTGATTTAGCGCAATTAGCGGCAGAAAATATAGGTGTTCATTGGGTTGATAGGCGAATGCAATATACTGCATTATTTACGGTATATCGAATTAGTTTAACTGCATTATTAGGCATTGTTATAATGGTTGTATCGGGAATATTTTTACTAAAGTTTGGCATAAAACAAGGGCTGCGTTGTTCCTTGTCAATGATATTATCTGTGGGTATGGGCTTGGCGGTATTAGGCTTAACGGGGCAAGTTCTAAATTTATTCTCTTTAATGGCTGCAATTTTAGTATTAGGAATTGGAATTGATTATGCTTTATTTTTTAGTAATTCAAAGGTAAGCTCACTAACTTCTATGTTATCTATTATTTTAGCGAGCTTAACAACTTTATTAGCCTTTGGTTTATTAGTACTAAGTAGTACCCCTGCTATATCAAGCTTTGGGTATGTACTTTGCGCAGGAATTTTGAGCGCATTTATATTGTCCCCTTTGGTAATCCCATTCCAAAAAATAAGGAGTTAATATGATTCAAGAGATTCAAAAGATTCAACGGTTTAATATTAAAATAAATTTTAAGAATAAACTTAAGTTAATCTTGATTAAGCTGGCATTGATTATATTAACGAGTATTTTAATGACATCATGTACACACACTAATCCGCAGCTAAAGCCTCAATCTTGGCTAAAACCAGGTGTCAGCGTGAACTTGCCCGCACCTAATCTTATGCAAAATATACAGCAGCAACAATTATTAAGTGCTCGCACTCAAGATAATAAATTTTCATTATTAACGATATTAACCGTGGATGAAAAAGGTTTAACGCTGATAGGCTTATCGCCACTTGGAGTAAGATTATTCAAAATAGAATATTTACTTCAACACATTGATGGTAATAAATATATCAACCAAAATAAAATCAGTATAGAGCAAAATATAGCGATGCCTAATAATGTACCACCTGCTAATCAAATACTTTCAGATATTATGCTAAGTTATTGGCCCATTAACGCATGGAGAACTCAGTTGCCTAAAAACTGGCATTTAGTTGATCTTAATAATCAACGTATTTTATATGATTCACAAGGAGAAGAGATTATAAAAATATCATATAATACAAATAAAAAAGGACAGAGACAGCCTATTAATCTAAATAATTATGCATTTTCTTATTATATTGATATCTTAAATATTGATCAAGATAATGGATCAAGACAATGAATAAACCTATTTACCTTTCAGATATGGCTTGTATTTGCGCTCTAGGAAATAATCTTGATGAAATTAGGCATAATCTTATTAATCATTCAACCCAAAAAATGATCGAAAGTGATAAATGGTTAATAGGTAATAATAAGACCTTAGTCGGTAAAGTTAACCAAAACACATCAACTAAGATGCAATTACCATCAATTGACTTTCCTGAGCATAATTCACGAAATAATCAACTGTTATTAGCAGCATTGATGCAAATTCAAAAAAGCGTTAATGCTGCAATTGCTCAATATGGTCCAGATCGCATCGCAATTATTATTGGTACAAGTACTTCAGGGATTGATGAGGGCGATGCTGCGATAAAACAATATTTAATTAATAAAACACTGCCCAATAACTATTACTATCAACAACAAGAACTAGGTGATCCTGCTTTGTTTTTAGCAAAATACCTAAAGACAACTGGGCCTGCTTATTCTATTTCAACTGCATGCTCATCGAGTGTGCGCGCCATAATTAGTGGGCAACGCATGATTTTATCTGGTATGGTCGATGTCGCAATTGTGGGTGGTGTCGATACTTTATGCCGTTTGGCTATTAATGGCTTCAATAGTTTAGCATCGCTTTCATCTAAGCCTTGCACCCCTTTTGCAATAGATCGAGATGGCATTAATATTAGCGAAGGCGCTGGACTTATTTTATTGAGCAAACAAGCATTTCAATTCTATATAAAACCCAATATTATCAATCCTATTGTATTACTTGGAATAGGTGAATCATCAGATGCGTATCATATATCAGCACCTCATCCACAAGGAGATGGTGCTGCGCGAGCAATGAAAATGGCTTTAGAGCAAGCACAACTAGAACCTGCTCAAATAGGCTATATTAATTTACACGGCACAGCAACGATGCTAAATGATCAAGCAGAGACCATTGCGGTTCAAAGTATATTTGGGGATTTACCCAGTGGCGAAGATGTGCCTTGTAGCTCAACGAAGCATTTAACAGGACATGCTTTAGGTGCAGCAGGAATTGTAGAAGCGGCAATATGCGCATTAATTTTGAGTGAAAAACTTGATTTACCTATTCAAGATTTTAGCCAATCAGCGCAAGATAAAACCTTAGCCAAAATTAAATTTGCTACTAAAAAAACACAGCCTAAAAAAGCAACTATACTGTCAAATTCATTTGCATTTGGCGGCAATAATGCCTGCTTTATTTTAGGAACGCAAAAATGGATAGATGGGAAGATAGAAAATGCTATCAAATGATTTAAATCAAGATATTACACCTTATCTAATTCATGATACACCCATGCTTTTATTGGAAAAGTTAATTATGGCTACAGATCAAGAGGGTATTTGCGAGGTTAAAGTAGCATCAGATGGAATATTAGCCCCTTTTTTAGATGAGAACAGTGCATTACCTGCGTGGTTTGGGCTTGAGTTAATGGCACAAACTATTGGGGCTTGGAATGGCTGGCATGGCGCAAAGCAACAACAAACACCTAAACTTGGTTTGCTATTGGGATGCCGTAATTTTAAAACAGATTTAGCCGCTTTTCCTACACAAAGTTTATTATCTATATATATTAACAAATTATTTCAAGATGAAAGTCTGGCAAGTTTTAATTGCTATATTAAAATAAATAACTGCATTGTTTCTAGTGCACGGCTCAATGTCTATCAGCCAAATAACCAAGAATTAAAAAAAATATTAAAGGAAAACAGTAATGCAAAATAATAATCAAAGATCTGTTTTAGTTACAGGTGCAAGCAAAGGGATTGGTAAGGCAATTGCTATTCGTTTAGCGCAAGATGGCTTCACGGTAGCTATCCATTATTTAACTGATCAAGCAGGAGCGAAAGATACGCAGTTAGCTATCACTAATGCTTGCGGGAAGGCTCGCTTACTTTGCTTTGATGTAAGTAATCGCATAGAGTCTCAAAATAAAATAACTGCGGACATCGAAGAGCATGGTGCTTATTATGGAGTGATTAATAATGCAGGAATTGCGCGAGATGGTGCATTTCCAGCCTTAAGTGAGACTGATTGGAATTCAGTTATTCATACTAATTTAGATAGTTTTTATCATGTATTACAGCCTTGTATTATGCCGATGATAGGTTTGCGTAACGGCGGACGTATTATTGCCCTATCATCAGTATCAGGACTTGTTGGTAATCGAGGGCAAGTTAATTATAGTGCGGCAAAAGCTGGGATTATTGGAGCGTGTAAAGCATTGGCATTGGAATTAGCAAAGCGTAAAATTACGGTGAATTGCATTGCACCTGGTTTGATTGATACAGGAATGCTCGATATGGAACCTGCAGCATTTGCAATGGCTATGAATACTATTCCATTAAAGAGAATGGGGGACACATCAGAAGTTGCAGGTTTAGCAAGCTACTTAATGTCTGATATTGCAGGATATGTCACAAGGCAAGTGATTTCAATTAATGGGGGAATGATATGAGCCTAAAGCAATATGACAATCATATAGATAAAAAAAGACGTGTTGTTATTACAGGAATGGCAGGAATTACTGCCTTAGGTAATAATTGGGATAGCATTTATACCCATTTAAAAGCAGGCAAGAATGCAGTTAGATACATGCACGAATGGGATGTTTTTGATGGCTTAAACACACGTTTAGGCGCACCAATTGACGACTTTGTTTTACCTTTGCATTATACCCGTAAAAAAATACGCTCAATGGGGCGCGTGTCTTTATTTAGTACGCGTGCAACAGAATTAGCATTAGAAAAATCAGGTTTATTGGAAAATCCTGTATTAACAGATGGACGCACAGGGATTGCTTATGGCTCTTCAACAGGAAGCACCAAGCCTGTAAGCCAATTTGCGAAAATGCTAATTGAAAAAACCACCAAATATATTTCAGCAACCACCTATGTACAAATGATGCCACATACAACTGCGGTAAATACAGGTTTATTTTTTGGTTTGCGTGGTCGCATAATCCCTACATCAAGCGCCTGCACATCAGCAAGTCAAGCTATTGGCTATGCGTATGAGACGATTTTGCATGGTTATCAAACAGTGATGGTCGCAGGAGGCGCTGAAGAGTTATGTCCATCTGAAGCTGCGGTATTTGATACTTTATTTGCAACCAGCCAGAAAAATGATCAAGCTCATTTAAGCCCAGCACCTTTTGATGCGAATCGAGATGGATTAGTAATAGGAGAGGGCTCAGGAACGTTAATCCTTGAAGAACTTGAACACGCGCTTGCTAGAGGAGCCAAGATTTATGGTGAAATTATAGGATTTTCAAGTAATTGTGATGCAAGTCATATTACTCAACCACGAAAAGAGACGATGCAAATTTGTATGGAGCAGGCATTAAAACAGGCTAATTTGCCCACAACTGCTATAGGTTATATTAGTGCACATGGCACCGCAACTCATCGTGGAGATATTGCTGAGAGCCAAGCAACAGCGGCATTGTTTGGCAATAAAACACCTATCTCTTCTTTAAAAAGCTATTTTGGACACACATTGGGAGCATGTGGTGGAATAGAGGCTTGGCTGCTGCTTGAAATGATGGATAAAAAATGGTTTTCTCCTACAATTAATTTGACTAAGATTGATCCACTTTGTGGTGATCTAGACTACATTATAGGAGAGGGGCGCACTTTAGATATCGAATATGCAATGTCGAATAATTTTGCTTTTGGTGGAATTAATACATCATTAGTATTTAAGCGGTGGAGCTCTAAGTGAAATAGCTAGTATTAAAAGAGTTCTTATAACTAATAGCTCCCTCTCTTTTGGAGAGGGCTGGGATTAGGCTTCTTTAACTAGTTGATTTAAGGTTGTCATTATTTAATATTCAAGATGTAGTATATAAAAATAAATATGTTAATTCTGCTGAGTAGTTATAAAAAGCCCATTAAATCCTAAGATCTAATGGGCTTTTTATATAAATAATATTTTATTAATTATAATATTTTAATTAATAAGAAGATCTACGTCCTGAAGAACGACCTTCGCTTCTTGGCGCACCTGCAGCACTTCTTAGAGAGCTGCTACGTTCGCCACCTGCGGCACTTCGTGGCGCACTACTGCGTTCTCCACCTGTGGAACTTCTAGCACCTGCAAAACTTCTTGGTTTAGCATCAAAACTGCGCTCAGAGCGAGCTTCACCACCAGCACCTGAACGCGGCGCGGCAGTACCTGAACGTGAGCTAAAACCACGGTTATCACGACGACGCGCTGAAGAATCAGGACGACCACCACGGCCACCGCGACGCTCGTTAGATAGAGGTTTAT
>BHEQ01000032.1 GCA_003864535.1 Gammaproteobacteria bacterium | reverse complement strand
GATGTAAAGATGGCATTTAAATGGTATCAGCTCGCAGCCGAGCAAGGTATGTCATCTGCACAATTTAATTTAGGAACGATGTATCAAAGTGGAATCGGGGTTGAGAAAGATTTAAAGATGGAGGTAAAATGGTATCAGCTTGCTGCAGATCAAGGTCACGCAAAAGCACAGTTTAATTTAGGCGTGATGTATAGCAGTGGATACGAGATTGAGAAAGATTTAAACATGGCGATTAAATTATATAAGCTTGCTGCAGAACAAGGTCAGCTATCTGCACAATTTAATTTAGGAACGATGTATCACAGTGGATACGGGATTGAGAAAGATTTAAAGATGGCATTTAAATGGTATCAGCTCGCAGCCGAGCAAGGTCTGTTATCTGCACAATTTAATTTAGGTTTTATGTATGAAAATGGTAACGGCACTCCTATTAATATTGTGCTTTCCTATGCTTTATACAGCCTATCTGCAAAGGAAGGTCTCCAGATAGCTTTAAAAAATAGAGATAAGCTTAAATTAAAGCTAACCCAAAAGCAAAGTGAAGAGGCGCAAGCAATTATTAAGACATGGAAGGTTGGAACGCCTTTTCCAACAGAAACCAAATATTAACTCAATAAGTTAATTAAGACTTGCGCTAACCTTTTATGTTATAAACATATTATTTAATTCAAGCATTACACATAATAAGGTTTTTATATGAAATTTAGAATATTTCTAGCTGCTATTTTGATGTTTTTTTCATTTATAGTAAGCGCACAAGAGAAAAAAAATACAGCTCCAGATTATGCGAAAATAAAGATGCTTATCCAAGATGAAAATAATTCATATTACTATCCTAAACTTATGGCACGCTTAATTGAATTTGATACTACTTTAACTTATGATGAATTCAAACATTTATATTATGGATATATTTATCAAGAAAGTTATGATCCCTATGGAATGAAGAGTCGTATGGATGAAGCTGCATCTGCAAAAAAATCGGAAAAAGCAGTCGTATTAGCAAGTTATCTCAAACGAAAAATAATGCCCGAAGAATATGCAGCTGCAATCGCATTAGCTAAAGATGCCTTAAATGAGTTTCCGTTTGATGATAATGCCCTCACTGTTTTACTGCGTACTTATGAACTTATGGGTGATACAAAAAATACTGAAAAAGTATCATTTTTTTATAATCTGCTCGTACGGACAATTATGCTCTCAGGCAATGGTGCTAGCTGTGATTCAGGCCTCCATATCATTATAGTCAAACATGAATACTTTATATTACGTCTATTAAATCAGAGTGTTATTTTGCAATCTTTAATAGGAAACTGTGACTTTATGAAATTGTCTCCTAAATCAGAACCAATATTATTTAATGAAAAAAGAATGGAAGGACTTTATTTTAATATAGAAAAAATGCGCGATCATTCCATAGAGCTTATTAACAATAGTTTCAACTAATTAGCACATCTATAACTGCGCTATCTAGATAACCACACTCTAGATAACTTTTGCAAGGCTTGCGCCTAATTTAAATCCTTCTAAATAGCAGCGATCCCCTGTTTCACCAGGGTGAAGCATGTTTCCTGTTGCATAATAAATTGGATCTGAACTCATTCCAAATTGATCAACTAAAATTTGCCCAGTGAATGGATCGTGTGCTAAATGGCTTGACCGAATTAGTGCATTTTCTCCAATAAATTTCCCCGTAAAAATAACCGCATCACAGCTTATTTTTTCAATATTATTTTGCTTGTTTTTAATTGTAATATATTCAACATGCTCAAGCCCACCAATTTCAATTAGTTTTGTGTGTTTTTTAAGTGGAATACGTAATAACATGGGAAACAACTCACAACACCTGTATGCACTGATTTTAGGGTTTTCTTCCAGCATAAAACGCGCTTTAATCCCTATATTTTTTAAAGTCCATAATACTGAAAAACTCACTAACTCTGTCCCAATCACAATCGGATTTAAAAAAGATGGTAAGCGTTTTTGCAGATAAATCATCTGTTGCAAGGCACCTGAAGTAAGCACTCCTTGTGACGGACGCAATCCAGAAACTAATCTTGCATGGCGTGGTGTTTCGCGCGCACCTGTTGCAATAATAATTTTCAAGGCTTTAAGCTCACAAATACCTGTGGCATCTGAACTTATTTTCAAAATACCACC
The DNA here is from genome assembly GCA_003864535.1 of Gammaproteobacteria bacterium. Taxonomy (GTDB): domain Bacteria; phylum Pseudomonadota; class Gammaproteobacteria; order Cardiobacteriales; family Wohlfahrtiimonadaceae; genus BHEQ01. Next base: position 10,576 of record BHEQ01000032.1, on the reverse strand, counting down.
CTCATGAATTGAAAGTACGCTAACACCTGTCAAAATAAAATCATCCATGCTATTTTTGGCTTTATTTTTGAATTGGTTTTTAGATTTATTTTTAGATTGGCATTTTGCAAGGATTCGTTTAATAAACGCAGGGCCTGTCATTGGATATTTATACACGCGCAGACCAAAGCTTGCATGCCCACAGTGGCGCGGCGCACCGCCTACCTGAGATTCGCGCTCTAATATTAGAATATTATGAATGCCTTGCTCTTTAAGCGCAGTTGCAGCACCAATGCCTGAAGGTCCAGCCCCAATGATAATCACATCATAAGGTGAATCTTGCAAAAAACGCTGCCGCATATCATTATTTTGTGCTTCAGAAAATAACTGAGCTTGGTTCATTTTTTTAATCCTTATCTTGTTTAAGAGCATATTATTTAAGAATATTTTCTAATTTTTCTCAGATATGTTTTTAGTTATATTTTCAGCCACATTGGATAAGTCTAGATGATTATCAAGTAGTTGCGTGACTTTATGGCTACAATAAAATCCATTACAACGCCCCATCATGGCGCGAGTACGGCGCCTAAGTGCATTGATTGATTGTGGTGGTACAGAACTTGCTAAGGCTGCTTTAATTTCACGCAAGGTAACATTTTCACAATGACACACGATGCCGCCATGCCCAGCCGTGTGATAATCACGCGGCAAATGCTCGGCTAGATTAGGCATCTGTGGATGGATTATCAAAGAATCATGCTCCTTATCTCCAAGTACCAATAATCCATCAAAATGTTGCTTACACAAATCTTGTACATAATGTGCGATACCTAGGGCGCTACTTAAGCCAGTTGAGCGAATGCCACCAACACAAATCCATTGCTGATCTTGATAGGCTTTAATTTGATATTCTTTAAATTGCGTGGCAGGTCTTAAACCTGCATAACTTGCTGATACAGAAAATTGCTCAAGTTTCGGAATAAGCGCACGCCCCTGTTTAAGTAAATCCTCTAAGCTTTCTTGATCTACACTTGCATGAATACGATCTTCCTGCTCTTGTGCCGTAGGACCTAATAATAAATTTCCGAAAATAGTTTTACAAATTAATACGCCTTTAGTGATGGCGGTAGGAACGGGCAAAATAATTGCATCAACCAAGGATGCAGCGGCTTTATCTAAAATTAAAAACTGCCCTTTACGTGGTTTAATCATAAATGGCGAGGGATGCGCGATTGACTCAATCAAATCTCCCATAAGCCCGGCACAGTTAATCACTAGTTTACTTTTAAAATTACCTCGTGCTGTCTGTAAGTTCCAAATATTATTTTTTAAATCCCCGCCCAAAACTTCACAGTTAAAATGATATTGTGCTTTTAATCCACCTTCCAAAAGTGCTTGCGTTAAATATGCAAGCGGTGAACTCCAAGGATCAATAATCGCTTCATTAGGTACTTCTACCGCACCTAAAGCTCCTTTATTTAAATTTTTTTCACGTTGATATAATACTTCAGGCACTATCATTTTAACATCTAATACATTGTTTTTATGTGCCTTTTCTACAATATCAGGTAAATTTTGATATTGGTCTTCATTCCAAGCAATCACCAATGCACCTGTTTTAAGAATAGGCAGATTCAATTTTTGGTGAATCTCCATAAATTCTTGATAACCTTTTTGTATACATGCTAATTCCAAACTATTGGGAGGCGCATCAAATCCTGTATGTAATAGCGCACTATTGGCTTTACTTGCGCCTGATAAAATATCATCACCTTTTTCTAAAAGTAATACTTTTAAGCCATTTAAAACTAAACGGCGCATCACCGCACATCCAACCACACCGCCGCCAATAATGGTGACATCCCAAACATCAGCCTGACTATCTTGTGAATGTATTTTAGAATTAGCTTTATTCATAATATTGTGTTTTCCTGTATTAGCTAAACTTTTTAGAAAAATAATTATCCAAAAAGTTTGATAAATGTTGTTTTAAAATAAACCAAATATAAAACAAAATCAATCTAAAATATGATTATTATTAAATAATAGATAACAACACATTGAAAAAATTTAATAATTTAATTAAAAAATATATTTTATATCTTTCTGGCTTAGTTTACAGCTCATTTTTAAATAATTTTATATTTTATTTTTAATATGTTTGTTGCTTTTTTGATTTAAATGCGGTAAAAATACAAAATAACTACACAATTACAACAAATAAACAATATTTCATAAAAGGGGTTTTATCATGACTGATCATAAAAGATATGCGGCTATCGACCAAGGTACGACAGGAACGCGGGTACTTGTTTTTGATGACTATCCCTCAGCACCTGTGAAATTGCCTGCAGAAAATCATGTTTATGCATCTACGGCATTGATACATCGACAGATAACACCAAAAAATGGCTGGGTTGAGCATGATGCACTCGAGATTTTAGAAAATATAAAACTCTGTTTAGCATCACCAAAACTTGGTGATCTTGCCAATTTAGCGGCAATTGGTTTAAGTCATCAAGGTGAAAGCGTCGTTGCTTGGAATGCTGATACTGGTAAGCCCATTTATAATGCGATTGTTTGGCAAGATTTACGCACTGAAGATGTGATTGTGCGTCTCAAAAATCAAGGTGCAGAAGCTCTAGTGAAAGAAAGAACGGGACTTCCGTTAGACGCTTACTTTTCTGCGACTAAAATTGCTTGGTTAATTGAGAATATAGCACAAGCAAAACCTTTACTTGCACAGGGTAAATTAAGAATTGGTACGATGGATTCTTTTTTTATTGATCATCTTTGCGGCGTTTATTGTACTGATTATAATTCGGCATCACGCACTTCTTTATTTAATATTCATACTCTTAAATGGGATAAGGATCTTTGTTCATTATTTAATGTCCCCATACAATGCCTTGCACCAATTCGGGATAATATAGGAGAGATTGGCAGAGTTTGTATTGAGAAAACATTAATACAAAGTGTGCCTTTAACTGCCTCAATTGTGGATCAATTTGCAGGAATATACGGGCATGGCTGTCGTAATGATGGCGACGCTAAAGCAACTTTTGGAACAGGTGCTTTTTTACAGTGCTTAACAGGGCACACTTTAAATACTGCAGCGGATTCTGGTCTATTACCCACATTATGTTGGAAATTTCCTGATGAGGCGCCAGTATTTGGCTTAGATGGCGGTGTCTATAATGCAGCCTCTGCCCTAAATTGGGCTAGAAAAGTAGGGCTTTTTGAAAGCTTTGACGAACTTGATCACTTTGCAGATGAGCCTGCTATTTTACGCGGCTTGGCTTTTATTCCAGCATTATCAGGATTAGGCTGTCCTTATTGGGATAGGAGTGCGTCAGGATTATGGGCTGGTATCTCTTTAGATACTGAAAATAAAGATTTATTACAATCTATCTTAGAGGGAATCGCAATTCGCTCAGCTCAAGTTATCCGCGCAATGGATCAAATAACTCCTTTAGGTGAGGATATTTCAATTGATGGCGGCTTGAGTGCTAATCGCTATTTTAAACAGTTTTTAGCAAATATTCTAAATAGAAATATTCTCTCTTCAAATCATCAAGAAAAAACGGCTTTAGGTACCGCTTTACTCGCACGAAAAGGTCTAGCACTCCAAGATTCAAGTATTAAAAATAGTGATAAATCGTTAAATATCAAACAGATTGTTGATATAACTAAGCCCCATGCGATTAATCGTAATCTCATTTTAGAAAATTACACTTTAATGGTTGAGCGTTCGCGTGGTTTACGACATTTAAACCCTTCTCAAGATTAAAAACTAGGAGTCTCAAATGGCACAATTTGGAAATTATATTATTTATTTGATTATGTTCGGAACAGTATTAGGCGCAATCTCCTCTATTATCAAACCTGAAAGTGGTCTGGGAAAAGAGTTTGTTAACGGTATTCACGCTATTGGGCCTGTTTTTTTAGCCCAAGCTGGAATTATGGCTTCAATCCCTTTTTTATCACGCGCTATCTCTTACGCATTAGGACCTTTTTTTGAAAGCTTAGGTTCAGACTCCTCCATTGCTGCACTTGCTATTATCGCAGTTGATATGGGCGGCTATCAATTAGCAGATGCGCTCACCGCTAATCGAGATATTTGGATTACGGCAATGTTTGTAGGTTATACCTCGGGGGCGACAATTGTTTATTTAATTCCTGTTGGTCTTACAATGCTTGAACGAAAAGATCATAAATATCTTGCACTTGGAGCAATGGCAGGTTTAGTAAGTATTCCCTTTGGCGTCCTTATCGCACTGTTATTGACAACTTTAAATAATTTACCAGTACGAGAGATTGTCTCGACAAATGCGGCAGCAACTCACGTTCTCAAAATAGAATTCTTTACCATGCTTAAATATTTATCTCCTCTTTTTATTTTCTGTTTTATATTAGCTGCAGGCTTAAAATATAAAGCAAGTATGATGGTAAATGGCTTTTTGGTCTTCGGTAAAATAATGGATGCCTCGATCAAATTAATTCTCGCTTTTTCAATTGTTGAATACTTTACTAAGTTTTTTAGTATTGCATTTGGAGCTTGGGGCTTTGATCCTCTGTTCGCGGATGAAAAAGAGCTTTTTAGAGCAATTGAAATTGCAGGTTACATAGGAATTATGCTTGCAGGCACGTTCCCAATTTGTTATTTATTCCAAAAATACTGTACCAAACCGATGCGTCTATTGGGTAAAAAATTAAAATTATCTGATACAGGTGCAATCGCATTTGTGATGGTGCTTGCAAATATTATTGCGACATATCATTTATTTAAGAAAATGAAGGCACGCGATAAAGTATTATGTGTTGCTTTTGGTGTTTGTGCGCAAGCTACAATTGGTGATCATTTAGCCTTTACCGCCAATTTCCAGCCCACATTAATCTTACCAATCTTACTTGGTAAGTTGTCAGGAGGAATAATTGCAGTGCTAATTGCCATTAAAATATCAGTCCCCGCCGCAGAGAAATTTGAAAAAGATGATAAATCTGCTGAGTAGTTACCTGGGACTTCTATTAATTAAAATAAAGTATTTACTCACCCCATAAATTTATAAATAAATTAATACTATCAATATATTATGTGATTATATAAAAAATCATACAAATTTTGTTAAATTATCAATATATTGATTTATATTACTTTATTTTTTTTGATATTTTTTTGACATAAAAAACATATTAATTTCAAAAATAAAATTCATGAAAATCATAAATATAAGGGGAGTGAGTAGATACAAAATAAAAACATATTGATGATTTTAACATTAATGCTATAGCAGAATAATAATGTAAATACATTAGATAAAGAGTTTCAATATGCAAGCAAGTTTTTTGATGTATCCAATCAATATAATCGTCTAAAGAGCCTGATGCAAAGACGATTTAAGTATTTCACGAATCACTCAAAACATATAAATTAACAGAATTGTTATTTGAATAATTGTAACTCCTCAGCAGTTAAAGAAGCCTCACTCTAACCCTATCCTTCGGTGCGGGAGCTGCTGTAAAGCTCTTTTGGAGAGAGCTGGGTGAATCTTATTTAACTATTTGATTTAATATCGCAATTTCATATTCAAGATGTAGTCTATAAAAGTAAATATGCGAATAATTCTGCTGAGAGTTATAAAAATTAAAAAATTATATTGACATTATTTTATTTGTTAGTAGAATCAGGCCTAGCTAGTTCACAAATGAAACTAGTAGTTCTTAAGTATGAACTTATGGTTTGAAACTCTTTCACTTATTTAATAATCTAAGGTGCAAAATGGAAAAATTTGATATAGCCAAGCAAGCAGATTTAACCAATATCAGTATTACTGAAAATGACATGATTGAGCGCTACTTAAAGCTTTATGGCGGAACAATTTCAGATGTTCTTGATGGAATGGGCTATAAAGATCAGGTATTGCCAAAAGAGCTAAAAGGGCTAACTCCTGATGCAAAATTCTGTGGTACAGCCCTAACTGCAACTGGAGAACCTAGCGATATTTATGATGCCGACACTATTTTTATTCCCATCTTAGAAATGCTTGGGGATGTCAAAAAAAATAATGTTGTTATAACTCAACCGAATGATAACTCTTGCTCACACTTAGGTGAGTTATCTGCGACAACTATTAAATCTAGAGGTGGGAATGGTGCCGTTATTTTTGGCGGTGTCCGAGATGTAGATTATATTCATCAATTAGGATTGCCTGTATTTCATCTTTATACAACTCCCAAAGATGTTATGGGACGCTGGTTACTTACTAAGTATAATATTGAGATTCAGATTGAAAATGTTACTATTTTTCCTAATGATATTATTTTCGCGGATAAAGATGGTGTAATAATAATCCCCAAAGCAGTTGCAATTGCAGTGCTTCTTAAAGCTGAAGAACTTCATTTCACAGAAAATAATGTAAGAGAAGACGTAATCAATGGGATGCATCCTGTTGATGCATATAAAAAACATGGGTGGTTTTGAAATATGAAAAAAATTCAAGGTGTATATGCCGCAATGATAACGCCTCTTAACGAACACAGTCAGTTAGATATAGATAATATTGAACGCTTAGTGGAGTTATTAATTATCAAGGGTGTCGATGGGATATTTCCCGTTAGTTCTGTCGGTGAAAGTGCAAGCTTAAGCTATGAAGAGAGTGTTCAGCTAATGCAGATCACTATAAATAAGGCACAAGGACGTGTAAAGATCATTCCAGGGGCAACCTCAACTAACGTTAACCAAACCAGAAAGTTAATGATAGCAGCCCACTCATTAGGCTGTGACACAGTTGTAGTTGCACCACCATTTTATTATAATAACTCTCAAGAGGGGCTTATTGCCTATTACCAAGCGATATCAGAAGATATCGACATAAGAATAATTGCCTATAATATCCCTCTTTTTACAACAGCTATCTCTTATCCTTGTTTTGAAGGCTTGCTAAAAAATCCAAGCATTATTGGAATCAAAGACTCTAGTGGTAATGCATTGGATTTTATGAACTATCGCCACTTAATTAAACAAAGTCAACGTGACGATGTCAGTCTATTAATTGGTCGGGAAGAGTTTTTTCTAGGTGGACTTATGCTAGGTGCTGATGGTTGTATGGTAGGAACAGCAAGCATAGTTCCAGAAGCATTGGTTGCGATTAAACACCACTTTGAAAAAAATGAGATCACTGAGGCTATGGCAATTCAAGAAAAACTAGTTCCTTTAGTCCAAGAATTATTTAAAATCCCATTCCCTGCAGGCTTTAAAATAGGTTTAGCCGCTAGAGATATAAGTATTGGCAAATTAAATAAACCATTTTCACCAGCAGAATTAGCTCAGTGTGAAGTGGTGAAAGAGGAAATTAATTATATGATTAAGGGACTTATAAGCTAACTGGCTTTCATTTGTTATTTTATGGATTACATAGTTTTGTTAATTACTATTTTTTTAATTAAATTTAGTTTTTAACAAAATTGCGTAACGCAGAAAAAGTACGCATAGATGTACCCTTTATAAAAATCCAAACTAGCATTAACTATTAGAAGGAAAATTTATGAAAATATTAAAAAATATTCAAAGAGTTCCAGGTGGTATCATGGTAGTACCTATGATAATTGGTGCTGCAGTTAATACATTTACCCCGCAATTTCTTAAACTTGGCTCTTTTACTACCGCACTTTTTTCCTCCGCAGGTGTTGCGACACTCATTGGTGCCACACTCTTTTTTATTGGCACACAAATGAGGTTAAGGGAAGCACCAGTAGCATTAAAACGCGGCTCAGTACTTCTTCTTGCAAAATTTATTACTGGTGCTGTTTTTGCTATTTTTGTGGCAAAAACATTTGGTTTAGCTGGTATTTTTGGTATCTCAAGCCTTGCATTACTTAGCTCCATGACTAATAGCAATGGTGGACTTTATATGGCATTAGTTGGTAACTATGGTGATCCACCAGATATGGCGGCGCAATCGGTACTAAATCTTAATGATGGTCCATTTCTAACCCTAATTGTATTAGGCGCATCAGGTCTTGCCAATGTACCGATTATGAGCCTAGTTGCAGCGGTTGTTCCTTTTATCTTTGGAATCATTTTAGGCAATTTAGATGAAGATATTCGAGAATTAATGAAACCTGGGGTTTCTGTTATTTTACCGCTTGTAGGGTTCTCTCTTGGTGCTACCATTAATTTCCTTGGGATACTAAAAGGCGGGCCTGCTGGTTTATTATTAGCATTATTTGTATTAGTAATCAGTGGAATCCCAGCAATATTAGCTGATCGCTTCATTAATAAAAGGCCTGGATATGCTGGTGCTGCCACATCTAGCGCGGCAGGAAATTCAATTGCCACGCCTGCTGCGGTTGCAATGATAGACCCAAGCTATATACCTTATGTGGAATCTGCTACATCACAAATTGCTGCAGCCGTAATCATTACCGCTATTCTTGTTCCATTACTGACTGCATATATTGCCAAAAGATACGGTTGTCCTGCCTTTTCGTCTATAAAAAATGATCCGAAATGTCAGGTATAGATCAACAACTAATCTTAATTAAACTATATATTTTATATATTAAAATATTTTTGATGTCTTTAAATTTTAAGAGGTGAATATGAAAAAAATTATTGTACTTAAAGCAAATGACAACATTGCGACTGCATTAGAGGATCTCAATATTGGTGATGTGGTTTATATTAATGATGATCAGATCACTATATTTAATAAAATTCATTTTGAGCATAAATTTGCGTTACATAAAATCAACAAAGGAGAAATGGTAATAAAATATGGCGTACCAATTGGAATTGCCTATAAGGAGATAGAAAAAGGAGAGCACGTTCATCTCCATAATTTAAAAACTTTACAGTCTGAGGACGGTATTAAAAATCTTGATAAAGAGTGGAGCAACCGCTCATCTTAAAGGAGAGTAAAATGATTGGATATAAAAGAGCCAATGGCACAATAGGTATTCGCAACCATGTAGCCGTGATTCACAGTGTTAAATGCTCAGAGCATGTCGCAAGAAAAATCACCCAGAAAGTTTCTGGTACGCAACATTTTGGATACGATAGTTGTTACCCAGATCCTTATGCCTATCGGGTGCTTGCTGAAATGGTTAAACACCCAAATATTGCCTCTGTTTTAGTTATCAAACTTGGTTGCGAAAGCCTACCTGTGGATAAACTAGTTAAAGAGCTAATTGCAATCGGTAAAACCGTTGAGGTTTTGATCATCCAGCGTACAGGAGGAACTCAAAAAACTATAGAGCAAGGCATCCTTATCGCTGAAAAATTAGTCTTAGCCGCTAATCAAGCTGAAAAAGTGACGATAGGCTTTGAAGATTTGATCATTGGATTAGAATGTGGTGGTTCTGATGCAACATCAGGTTTAACTGCAAATCCTGCTACTGGCTGGGCATCAGACCGCTTAGTTGAGCTCGGCTGTAAGGTCATTTTAAGTGAATTGCCTGAGCTGTTAGGCACAGATCACTATTTATTAGAAAAAGCCAAGAATCCACAGGTCAGAGAAAAGCTTAAAGATGGTTTATTACGCGCAAATCAATTAGGTAATGCTTTGAAAACTTTTGCAGTCTCAGCTGGTAATGAGCATTCAGGCTTAACCACAATTGAAGAGAAATCTTTAGGAGCTATGTGTAAAGCTGGAAGTAAAGAGATTACGGATGTGATTAAAACTGGAGAATTTCCAACTCAAGCTGGGCTATATATTCTCGATAAAGTTGGCAGTATTGACAATAATCAGTTAACTGTTTACGAGGAAAGTGATAGTGAAGGATTTGCTGCATTAATCGCTACAGGAGCTCATATTGTGATTTTTACAACAGGCTGCGGGAGTGTTGCGGGTAATGTTGTCACTCCAATTATCAAGATATGTGGTAACCCAAGAACTATCGCAATTATGGGTGATGATATTGATGTTGATGCTAGTAGCATTATCAGTAGCAATGAATCTATTGATGTTATTGGGCAGCAATTAGTTGATAAAGTTGAGGAAATAGCCTCAGGAGTGCTATGCCGAGCAGAAGCCTTAGGACATGAGGAATATCATATTTTGCGTAAATTCTCACGCGCTTGCGATGTGAATTATTGACGTAAATTATAAATATAATTAGTGGCTTATATCTTTATTTTATTATAAAAACTGAATAAATAGATGTATCCTATAATAAAAATAGTCGGCTCTCGGCTATTTTTCTATATTTTCGCATTATAAGTAACAGATCGCTTATATCTAAATGTTCAAAACTATATGCGGGCAAAGTCAGACTAAACGCGGCAATCATTTTATTATTTTGGTAAATTGGCATGGAAATACAACTGGTGAGTAAGGTTGTTTCGCGCAATTCAGTCGCATAGTCTCTTGATCTAGCAAGCTCAAGCTCGCTCACTAAAATATTAATATCAGTTATTGAATGCTCCGTATATTTTTGAAGAATATAGTCCTGATAAAGTAGTAATATCTCAGCATTACTATATTGGCTTAGTAACATTTTACCAATTGCGGTGCAGTGGGCGGGTATTCTTAGCCCGATGTTTTTCATCAATGACAGCTCTTTATTTATCTCATATTTAGCCAAATAGATGATAGAG